>JAJXYG010000348.1 GCA_021780705.1 Bacteroidota bacterium | reverse complement strand
CGATCTTTGGGTGATCGGAAATCCACCAGCACCCAGGGCGAAAAGCCCCTCAGGTGGGGAATGGTAGCCAGTAGCTTGAGCTGGTTCCTGTATACCGAGGCCTGGAACTCTTCGCTGAAACGGGTGGCGGAATCCGCATGAAAGCCTCCCAGTGCCCCGGCACCCAGTTCACTGATGAAGGCGGGTTTGTCGTAGGGGATCGTAAAATGAAACTTGCCGATCTGCCAGGGCATTTCTTTGGAATACCATCCCAGGTATTCATTAAAGCTTACCAGGTCCAGCTTCTTTCCCAGGGGGTCGTCCACAAAAACCGAGTCCCCGGAATTTCTGGTCAGCAGGGCTGCCGTCACCAGCCGGCTGTCATCGAGCCGGTGGGTGGTATCTGCCATGGCTTCCATAAACCGCTCCCGGGTGGGAATATTGGGGGTTTCATTTCCAATGGACCAAACGATGACGCTTGCACGATTTTTATCCCTGGAAATCAGGTCTGTCATCTGGTGCTCTGCATTCTTTAAGGTGGAATCATTGGTCCAGTCTATGGTCCAGTACACGGGTACTTCTTCCCAGAGCATGATTCCCATGGAATCTGCGAGCCGGGATTCCACTTCCATATGGGGATAATGGGCCAGCCGGATGAAATTGCAGTGCAGGGATTTGGCCCAATTCAGGAGCATCCTGCAGTCCGCCGTGCTGCGGGGACGTCCCGGGATCAGCGGATTTTCGTCATGAAGGCAAATCCCCCTCAGAAATACCGGCTTTCCATTGAGCAATATCTGCGTCCCTTTGGCCTCGATGGTCCTGAATCCCACCCGGTCGGTGACGGAGTCGGTGGGTGTGGAAATGTGTACCTCATAGAGGTGGGGGTGCTCCGGGCTCCAGTATTGCAGGGAGCGGACCGGAAAGGAAAAATGTACCCTTCCCTGGTTATCGGCAGTGAGGGTGGTATTCAGGCCAGCCCCTGGGATCTGGATCCGGACCGGCTGCGAAAGATCAGGTCCCTCCAGTTGTACAAATCCATTGATATGATGCAGATCTCCTTTGGCCAGTTGTACCCGGTAATCCCGTATATAGGTCGCGGGCATTTTTACCAGCAGTACATCGCGGGTAATGCCTCCGTAGTTCCACCAGTCAAAATTGTCGGTGGGTACCGCTTCTTTGCGGCGGGTATTATTCACCTTGATCACGATGAAATTCTCTCCTTCATGCAAAAGGGAGGTGACATCATATTCAAAGGGAGTAAACCCGCCGGCGTGCACACCCGCCTTTCGGTCATTGACGGAGACGTAGGCTTCATAATTGATGGCTCCGAAATGAAGAAAATACTTCATTCCCTTTTCCAGGTGTACCTCGAAATCCCGCTGGTACCACACGGTACCTTCATAATACAGCAACTGCGGATTCTGGGAATTCCAGTCCCCGGGGACATTCAGGGTAGGGGACCGGTTGAAATCATATTCCACCAGCGCGGATTTTGACCCGGGCCGGGCATTTTCAAAGAACCCGGACAACCGGCCTCCCTGGTCTGCAGTGGCTCCCTGGAAATACCGGAATCCGGTTTCAAAGGGATCAATAATATAGTGCCAGCGGCCATCGAGGCTCACAGAATTTCTGGCATAGATATTTTGAATGAGGTTTTCCTGGGCATGGACTGTATGAAAAAGGGCGCCCAGTACCAGCAGGAACAGCAGTATTTTTTTCAATTTTGGTAGGTTTAAGGATCAGGCAATCAGGTTATGAAAGGGGGTATACCCTTCGGGTATTCAATTTTTGAGTCGGACATAAGTTTCCAGATTGATCCGGTTGACCCCAATATCCTGCGCTTTTTCCACCCCCTTTTGCACCAGGGTGTCCTGGTGGATCGAAATGGTAAAGCTGAAATCATGCCCCTCCCATTGGCGGTCACTGCAATATTCAAGGTGTTCGGTGTACGTACTGTCGTGAAGGGTATAAGGTCCTCCTCCCGATACGTATATCGCAGAAGCAGAATCCTTTCCTTTGGACAGGTCATGATCCATGAAGGCAAAGTGGGTCTTATTGATGATTTTGATGAAGGATTGTCCCCGGGTGTACTGGATGGTGGTAGTGTCTCCCTTGGCAATCGTAGTGCCGGTCAGGAGTTTCCAGGTGCCTGCAATCGGCAGGGGATTTTCTTCGGAAGTGCCCTCCCGGTTCATCAGCTTGCAGGAAAATAGGAATAAGACCAGGATCAGTGATATTTTTCTCATGAGTCGTAAATTTTTTAGGTGAAGGCGCGCAGGGGCATTCCCTGGTCAGGGAACAGGACCTCGCGACCGGTAATCAAGGGGACGGCTATGTCATAAAAATACAATGCTTTATTGATAAAAGCAGAGGATTTGGTTGAATGGCGGACCAATTGGGTTACCTGGCAAGCTGCCTCAGGTATCCCTTGGCGATTATACGAAATATACCCCTCCAAAAACTGATGAAAATCATTGTCAGCCTTGATTTGAATCTTAAAATTTTTTACAAAAAGTGGGTATCTCTGTAATCCGGTTGAGGGATCCCCCGATGAGAAGAACTGTGTGGATTGCAGGCGGTTCTTGCCCACCTTCGGGACCTTTTGGAAGGATACCGGAAATACTTACTCTGTCCCCTGGCGGGCACAATAAAAAAAATAACACATGAAAAAGAAAGCAAATACCAAGCACGTAAAGGCAGGAAAAAATGTATATTTTTTTGGAGGCAACAAAGCAGATGGAAATGAATCCATGAAGAACCTCCTGGGTGGAAAGGGAGCCAATCTCGCGGAAATGGCGGGCCACCCCAAACTTCGTTTGCCGGTCCCCCCGGGATTTACGGTGACTACCGAGGTGTGCACCTATTACTATGAGCACAAGAAAACCTATCCCGAAACCCTGAAGGAAGAAGTGGGAAAGGCCCTGGCCAAAATGGAAAAACTTACCGGGAAAAAATTTGGCGACCCTTCCAATCCTTTACTGGTCTCCATTCGCTCCGGCGCCCGCAAATCCATGCCCGGTATGATGGAGACAGTGCTTAATGTGGGATTGAATGACAAGACCCTCCAGGGGGTTATAGCGCGGAGCGGCGATTCCAGGTTCGCCTACGACGCCTACCGCAGGCTGATCATGATGTATGCCGATGTGGTGATGGAAAAAGGAGGAGGCATTGAAGTGAAAAACGGCAAGGGAATCCGTAAAATCCTGGACGAGCAACTGGAAGCTGTCAAGCACCAAAAGGGCTATGCCAGTGATACGGACCTGACCACTGAGGAATTGAAGCAATTGGTGACGGATTATAAAAAAACGGTGAAAAGGATATTGGGTACCGAATTTCCGGAAGACCCGCTCCAGCAAATGTGGGGAGGGATCGGTGCGGTATTTAGCAGCTGGAACGGCAAGCGTGCCGTAGAATACCGCCGGATTGAAAAGATTCCCGATGAATGGGGTACGGCGGTAAATGTCCAGGCCATGGTGTTTGGCAATATGGGCAATGACAGCTGCACCGGGGTGGCCTTTACCCGAAACCCGGGCAATGGGGAAAACCGCTTCTATGGAGAATACCTGGTCAATGCGCAAGGGGAAGATGTGGTGGCAGGAATCCGGACCCCGGCCCCGGTCAATGAATATTCGAAAAATGCCCAAAGCAAGCAATTTGTCACCCTGGAAAAATATATGCCCAAACTGTACAAGGAGTTATTTGATTACCAAAAGAGGCTTGAAGCGCATTATAAGGATATGCAGGATATTGAATTTACCATTGAGAAGGGCAAACTGTATATGCTTCAGTGCCGGGTCGGTAAACGAAACGGGGTGGCAGCCGTGCGCATGGCCACCGAAATGCACAAGGAAAAGCTCATCGACGCAAAGACTGCGATTCAAAGGGTGGCACCCAACCAGCTGATTGAACTTCTGCTTCCGATGATCGATCCCAAAGTGGAACAGGTAACCCGGCCCATTGCCAAGGGATTGCCTGCAGGCCCCGGCGGGGCCCTGGGGCGGGTCGTGTTTACTTCCAATGAAGCGGTAGAGTGGGCCCTGAAGGGAGAAAAAGTGATCCTGGTGCGGGAGGAAACCTCCCCGGAGGATGTCGACGGAATGCACAAATCACAGGCCATCCTGACCACGAAGGGGGGTATGACCTCCCATGCGGCCCTGGTGGCACGGGGATGGGGCAAGTGCTGTATCGTCGGTTGCGGCGACGTAGAAATCCACTCTGAATCGAGGACCTTTCATGCCAGAAACGGGGTAGTGATCAAAGAAGGGGACTGGATCAGCCTGAATGGGACCAAGGGACTGGTATATGAGGGCACCCTTCCCATGACTGACATCAATATTGACAAGAATCAATCCTATAAGGACCTCATGAAACTGGTGGATTCCATCAAACAAATCGGGGTTCGGGCCAATGCGGATACCCCGGCTGATGCGACCCAGGCCATGAAATTTCAGGCGGAAGGGATCGGGTTATTCCGCACGGAGCACATGTTCTACGGGGAAGGAAGTGAGCAGCCTTTGTTCCTGCTTCGGAAAATGATTGTCAGCAAAACCCTGGCAGAAAGGCAGTCCGCCCTGCAGGAATTGTTCGTCTATGTCAAACGTGATATCAAAAATACCCTGAAGGCCATGAAGGGGCATCCGGTTACGATCCGGCTGCTGGATCCGCCCCTCCACGAATTTGTGCCTCATGACGCAGAAAAATTGCGTCAATTGAGTAATGAGCTGGGTATCCGGATGAGCCTTTTGAAAAGAAGGGTCCTTGCCCTGCATGAAAACAATCCCATGCTGGGGCACCGCGGGGTGCGCCTGGGAATCAGTTACCCCGAAATTACTGAAATGCAGATCAGGGCCATCTTTGAAGCGACTGCTGAAATTCTGAAAAGCGGTCAGAAGGCCTTCCCTGAAATCATGATCCCGGTAACCTGCACAGTCAATGAACTGATCCATCAAAAGAAAATAGTAGACAAAGTATATGAGGAGGTGTGCACCCGGACCAAGATGAAGAAGATCCCCTACCTGTACGGAACCATGATCGAAATCCCCCGGGCGGCCCTGAAGGCAGCCGAGATGGCTACCGTTGCTGACTTTTTCAGCTTCGGCACCAATGACCTGACCCAGATGAGCTTTGGGTTCAGCCGGGATGATATCGGAGGGTTCCTGCCCAATTACCTGGACCAGAAGATCCTGAAGGACGACCCTTTCCAGACCATCGACCAGGCCGGGGTGGGAGAGCTGATCAAATTCGGGACAGAGAGAGGCCGTCAGACCAAACCCAATTTGAAGGTGGGAATCTGCGGGGAACATGGTGGAGATCCGGAGAGCGTAAAATTCTGCCACCGGATCGGGATGAACTATGTGAGCTGTTCTCCCTTCAGGGTACCTATAGCCAGGCTGGCAGCCGCCCAGGTGGCTATAGAAAGCCCCAGAAAATAAGGAAGTATTTGGTGTGAATTGGATGCCTGGAGACCTTGGTTTTCGGGCATCCTTATATTTTAGAAAAACCTGATGCAGTTTATTGCAGTAATATATGGGGACAATCGTAATTTTAGGTATTCATACCTGTCAATGAGCCTTTGGCGAAATATTATCAGAAGACCCAGCTGATTTCTCCCTTCAACTGCACGCTCTTTATCAGGAAGAAAGGGAATGTGTCCCTGTCAAAGTGATAAAGGGGAGTCCGATCTCTTAAAAGTATTTCCATTTTTAACTGCAATGCTCCGGGAGTACCCGAAGTCAATAGGGGGCACCCCGGGGAATTTATCATATTTCAAATTCACGCATGAATACCATCATAGAACCCTTTCGCATCAAATCGGTGGAACCGATCTATTTCACTACCCGGGAACAACGCTCCGAAATTCTAAAAAAAGCCTTTTACAATCCCTTTCTCATCCATTCCAATGACGTCCTGATTGACCTGCTTACCGACAGCGGCACCAGTGCCATGAGCAGCAACCAGTGGGCGGCCCTGATGCAGGGGGACGAGTCCTATGCAGGCAGCCCCAGTTTTTTCCGGTTTGAAAAGACGGTCCAGGATATTACCGGATTCCCCATCGTGATTCCAACCCACCAGGGGAGGGCAGCCGAAAAGATCCTCTTCGGCATCCTGGGGGGCAAGGGAAAATACCTTGTCAGCAATACCCTTTTTGATACCACCCGGGCCAACATAGAATTTTCCGGGGCCGAAGGGGTCGACCTGCTTTGCCCGGAAGGGAAAATCCCCACGGTGCCCGCACCCTTCAAGGGAAATCTCGATACCGAACAACTGAGGACATTTATCCGGGAAAAGGGGGCTGAAAACATTGGGGCCTGCATCCTTACGGTGACCAATAATTCCGGAGGTGGACAGCCGGTCAGCATGGCCAATGTCCGGGAAGTAAGCACCCTGTGCGCGCATCATGGAATCCTGCTCTTTATTGATGCCTGCCGCTTTGCAGAAAATGCCTACTTCATCAAATTAAGGGAGGAAGGATACCAGGACAAACCCGTACCGGAAATCGTCCGGGAACTCTTTTCGTACGCCAACGGATGTACGATGAGTGCCAAAAAGGACGCCTTTGCCAATATCGGGGGGTTCCTTGCCATGCACGATGAAAGCCTGGCTACTCTTTGCCGCAACATGCTCATTATCACGGAAGGTTTTCCGACCTATGGGGGCCTGGCCGGCCGGGACCTGGAAGCCATCGCCACCGGCCTTCAGGAAGTAATGGAGGAGCATTACCTGCAGTACCGGATCCGAAGCATTGAATACCTGACTGCCAAATTAATGGAGGCGGGGGTTCCGGTCATGCAACCTGCAGGGGGACACGCCGTATACCTGGATGCCAGGGCTTTTCTGTCCCATATTCCTGTACACCAGTACCCCGGGCAGGCCCTCGTAGGGGCGCTTTATGAAGCCGGCGGAATCCGCAGTGTGGAAATCGGGTCACTGATGTTTGGCAAAAACGACGGCTCGGGCAACCTCATCCCGGCCCAGATGGAACTGGTCCGGCTGGCCTTTCCCAGGAGGGTATACACCCAAAGCCATGTAGATTATGTGGCCGAAGTCATTATAGAAGTCTTTGCCGGCAGAAGTCAGGTCCACGGACTGGAGATCCTGGAAGAAGCGCCCATGCTCCGGCATTTTACGGCTAAACTGCAACCTATTCAACCTTAAAAAAATTTTCCAAATGAAAAGTCATCCAAAAAGAAGCTGGGCAGAACCCTATAAGATCAAGATGGTGGAATTACTTGAAATGACCACCCCTGCGCACCGAAAGAAAGTGATCACCCAGGCAGGGTACAATACTTTCCTGCTTAAATCTGAAGATGTATATATTGACCTGCTCACCGACAGCGGTACCTCAGCCATGAGTGATAGGCAGTGGGCCGGAATGATGCTCGGAGACGAGGCCTATGCGGGCAGCAGAAATTTCTACCACCTGGAGTCGGTGGTCAGGGAGGTGTACGGATACCGCTTTCTGGTGCCTACCCACCAGGGAAGGGGTGCGGAAAATATCCTGTCCAGAATCCTTATCAAAAAAGGAGATGTGATCCCCGGCAATATGTACTTCACGACCACCCGGCTGCACCAGGAACTGGCGGGAGGTAAGTTCGAAGATGTGATTATAGAGGAGGCCCATGATCCTGAAAGCGAATTCCCTTTTAAGGGGAATGTGGATTTTGGAAAGTTGGACAGGTTGGTAAAAAAATACGGGGCAAAAAGAATCCCCTACATCAGTATTGCCACCAGCGTCAACATGGCGGGGGGCCAGCCCATCAGCATGCAGAATTTGAGGGAACTGCGGGCCTTTACCCGTAAACATGGAATCCGGGTAATCCATGACATGACCCGGGTGGCCGAAAATGCCTATTTCATTCAACAGCGGGAAAAGGGCTATGCCCATACCCCGATCCGGGAGATCGTCCGGGAGATCTGCAGTTATACGGACGGGGCCACCATGAGTGCCAAAAAGGATGCCCTGGTCAATATCGGGGGCTTTATCGCTGTCAATGATCCGGATGTGTATGAAGAGGCCCGCAACCTGGTGGTGGTCTACGAGGGGCTGCATACCTATGGTGGCCTGGCCGGCAGAGATATGGAAGCCATGGCAATCGGTATCAGGGAAAGCGTCAGTGATGATCATATACGGGCCAGGGTGGGCCAGGTGGTCTACCTGGGCGAAAAGATGCGGGAATTGGGCGTGCCGATCGTGCTGCCGATTGGGGGACACGGGGTGTTTGTGGATGCCCGCAAGTTTCTGCCTCATATCGACCAGGAACAGTTTCCGGCCCAAACCCTGGCAGCGGAACTGTACCTGGACTCAGGGGTAAGGACCATGGAAAGGGGGATTGTTTCGGCAGGAAGAAAACCCGGAGG
>JAJXYG010000199.1:3311-8527 GCA_021780705.1 Bacteroidota bacterium | reverse complement strand
TCTTTCTCAGTCACCGGTATAGTAGCAATCGTGATATCCGCGCCATTTTTTACATGGGTACGGAACATGTTTCCGAAATCCATCTGGTACAATTGGTCACCGGATAAGATAAGGACATGTTCGAAATCATTATTCTGGATATGCCTCAGGGACTGACGCACTGCATCGGCAGTGCCCTGAAACCATTGGGGGTTGTCAGGGGTCTGTTCGGCAGCCATGATATCCACAAATCCCGAGCTGAAAGCGCTAAACTGGTAGGTATTCTTGATATGCTTGTTGAGGGAGGCTGAATTGTACTGGGTAAGTACAAACATCCGGTTGATATTGGAATTAATGCAATTTGAAATAGGAATATCGACCAACCTGTATTTCCCGGCCAGAGGGACTGCCGGTTTGCTCCGGTTGGCAGTGAGCGGATATAATCGGGTTCCGGCTCCTCCCCCCAAAATGACGGCCACTAATGATTTACTGATCCACATAAGGTTTAATTTTTAAAGGTTTGTTTTTTGGTATGATTACTCAAGCATTTCGCTCATGAATTTTTTACAACTATGTTGTTCTTCTCTCAGGAATGATACAGGTTGAGATAAATCTCTGCACTTTTTTCCCAACTATTGTCAATTTGCATGATTTGCCTTCGGATGGCACTAAATTTCTCCTCCTGGTCAAATAGTTCCAGGGCCCGGTAGACGGAATGGCTGATGTCCCAGACACTTGCATTTTGAAAGGTAATCCCATATCCCCCTTCATCGCCAAAATCCTTCACCGTATCCTTCAACCCCCCTGTTTTTCTCACAATAGGTATGGTCCCATATCTCATGGCATACATCTGGTTAAGCCCGCAGGGTTCCACCCGGCTGGGCATGAGCAGGAAATCCGCCCCGGCATACATCTGGTGGCTAAGCTTTTCATTGTAGCCAATCTGTGCATTATAATATCCCATAAAATGCCCGCGCAGGTTTTGCAACTGGTGTTCGATCCAGGATTCTCCACTACCCAGTACCAGGAAATTCATTCTGCCTTCCAGGTGGTATATCGAATCCCCAATTGCGGCAGGTAGCAGATCGGCCGCTTTTTCTCCCACCAGTCTACCAATAAAGACAATCAGGGGTTTGTCTTCATCCAGGTTAAACTGGTCGCAAAGTACTTTTTTGTTGGCAGCCTTCATGGCGCCAAGGTCTTCAAGGCCATAATTGGCTTCAATATAATGGTCAATTTCCGGGTTCCATACTTCGGTATCAATTCCATTCAGTATTCCAATACACTTCCCCTTTTCGTATTCAAAAAGGCTTTCCAGTCCATTGGCACTATATCTGAGTTCTTCAAGATATCCGGGGCTCACAGTGGAAACCTTGTCTGCACACTTGATCCCGCTGGCCAGCGGATTGATGACATCCCCCCATTCCAGCATTCCGGATTTCCAGGGATCCCAATGAGGAATATAGTTGGATTTATCCCAACCCATCCAGCCCTGGTATTCTGCATTGTGAATCGTCAAAATCGTTTTAATTTGTGCCAAATGATTGTAGGCATAGCAATGCTTCATCATGAAGGGAATCAAAGCAGCCTGATGGTCATGAACATGGACAATTTCAGGCTGGTGTTGCCATTTGCTTAACCAGTCCACCACCGCAATCTGAAATGCGGTAAAGCGGAAACTGTCATCATCGTATCCATAGACTTTTTCCCGGTCCAGTATTCCATAAATATCTACAAGATAAAGATCAAACCCTGTCTTTTGGCTCGTTTCCTTGATTATCGTATAATCGAACCAGTAATTAGCGACCGCAAAACCTCCTTTATGGACTACCTCAAATTCGTGATCAAAGAGGTATTTTGTGCGGTACATGGGCATTACCACCTTGGCAATATGACCCAGTTTGTTTTGGTATTTGGGCAAGGCCCCCACCACATCCCCCAGCCCGCCAGCCTTCGCGACGGGATAACATTCAGCGCTTACGTGTAAAATTTCCATGTTCTAAAATTAGACATTTCAATGTAACAATCCTTTTTGAATAAAAAAATTCTTGATTAAAATTCACAGCTAGGAAAAATTCCCTACTTTCAGTTTTTAAAAAAAATCTTTACGATGGCTACTCCCATGATGAATGTGTCCGCTCCCAAACCCACAGGCGGAAATCTCCAACCTACCAATTATGGCGCATTGAGCACCCTGGTTACCGTGTTCTTTTTCTGGGGATTTATTGCGGCTGGCGACAGTATTTTCATCCCGTTTTGTAAGCACTATTTTAATCTGGATCAGTTTCAAAGCCAGCTGATTGATTTTGCCTTTTACCTCGCCTATTACCTGGGGGCATTGGGACTCTTTGCCTACGGCTCATTCGGTGGCAAGGACCTGGTAGCCAAGTGGGGGTATAAAATGAGTATTGTATACGGGTTGCTTTTCTCCGCACTAGGTGCAGTCGCTGTAATCATTGCAGTGGAAGGCAATACCTTTGCAGGAATCCTGGTAGGGCTTTTTATTGTGGCACTGGGCTTTTCCCTCCAACAAACCGCTGCACAGCCCTTTGCCATTTCCCTGGGAGATCCCTCCACCGGGACCGGACGTGTCAATCTCGGGGGTGGGATCAATTCATTTGGTACCATGATTGGTCCATTGATTGTCGCCTTCGCCCTGTTTGGTACCACAGCAGCTATTCCGGATGAAAAGATCGCTTCCTTAAGTCTGAGCAAGGTGGTTGTTTTATATACCGGTGTCGGAATCCTGTTTCTGGCAGCGGCAGCCTTGTTTTATTTTTCCAAGAAGGTTCCCTCCGGAATTTCCACCGAAAAGACCGAAAAGGCAAATAAGGCGCTGAATACCCTTCTCATCATGACAGGTCTTCTTATCATCATGTTTGTGCCGGTATTTAAAAGCTATATGAGCCCGGAGGCCAAGAAAATCACAGCCATGGAAGCCAATATCCAGCCGGAAACCAAGAGAATTGATTCGCTGAGTACCCTGCTGAAAAATCTCAATCCCGTGGAGGCGACCACCATTAAGGAGAATATATCCCAAATCAGGGAAGCAATAAAACCCGCCAACGACCAAATCAATGCGCTGAAGACCCCGCTGGAGACCTACCGCCTCAGGTGGCTATTCGGCGCCTTCGCCATTGTTGTCCTGGGGCTGCTGTTAAGTAATATGAGTGCCCGAAAAAATCCGGATGGCTGGGGGGCCATGAAATACCCCCAACTGGTATTGGGCATGCTAGCCCTGTTCTTTTATGTGGGGGTGGAGGTGACCAATGTGAGCAATCTAAGTGAGTTATTAAAGCAACCCGCCTTTGGAAGTTACCAGTCGTCGGAGGCAGGGGTATTCATATCGATGTACTGGGGAAGCCTTATGATCGGAAGATGGGTAGGGTCGATATCGGTCTTCAACATGAAGGAAAGCACCAAGAAGACGATGATGTTTGTCGTACCGCTGGTGGCCTTTGCCATCGTGCTTCTGGTGAACAAACTGTCTCAATATGATGTAAAGATTCTGTATTATTATATAATTTGCGTCTTCATTCAGATGATTGCCTTTTATATAAGTAATAACAAACCGGCCCGAACTTTATTAATCTTTGGTCTACTGGGAATGCTGTCGATGTTGATTGGTTTATTCAATACCGGGACCCTTGCGATCTATGCCTTCCTGAGCGGCGGATTGTTCTGTTCCATAATGTGGCCTTCTATTTTCGCCTTGTCCATTGCCGGACTGGGAAAATATACTACCCAGGGTGCCGCCTTTTTGATCATGATGATCCTGGGAGGAGGTATTATTCCGCCGATTCAGGGAAAACTCGCAGATTTCCTGCAATCCAGGACTGACGTGGTGGGTTACGGAATTCACCATTCCTATTGGGTACCGGTAATTTGCTTTGGATATATCACCCTGTTTGCTTTTATAGTGAAAGGGATTCTGAAAAGGCAGGGGATTGATTATGATAATGCAGTTGGAGATGCCGATGAAGGCACTTCGCCCGAAGCTGCCCTGGATGGAGCCATCGCCTAATTGACAAAAAAATTAAACTATTTAGCATATGGAAGCGCCGCTTGAATACGCGATTGGAATTGATATCGGAGGCACCAACACAAAATTTGGAATTGTAAATCATCGTGGAGAAATTTCCCATCGTGGGGAAATCAGCAGCACGAATCATACGGAGGTGGAGGATTTTATCACCGAACTGTATGAAAACCTCAAACCCGCCATCAAGGAGATCGGTGGCGAAGAATTAATTAAAGGAATCGGGGTGGGCGCCCCTAATGGGAATTATTATAACGGGAATATTGAATTTGCACCTAATCTCCAGTGGAAAGGGGTCATACCGCTAGCCAAATTGATCCACAAGAAATTCAAAATCGCCTGTATCCTCACCAATGATGCGAATGCTGCGGCCGTTGGAGAAATGATGTATGGAGCTGCCAGGGGTATGAAAGATTTTATCATGATCACACTGGGCACCGGGGTAGGAAGCGGCATTATTGCAAACGGACAATTGATCCTTGGACATGACGGATTTGCCGGTGAACTCGGCCATACCATCATCCGGCCAGGAGGAAGGCTGCATAAAGGAACAGGGATGAAAGGTTCCCTGGAGACCTATGCTTCTGCTACGGGAATTGCCGCTACCGCCAATGAAATGTTGGAAAAGAATCCCAAAGAAAATAGCCTGCTTCGAAAACTCCCGGCAAAGAAAATTGACTCAAAAGCCGTCTTTGAAGCAGCCGTCAAGGGGGACAAGATTGCAAAAGAAGTCTTCAAATTTACCGGCCGGATCCTCGGGGAAGCCCTGGCTAATTTTGTTATGTTTTCCTCCCCGGAGGCCATCATTCTCTTTGGAGGGGTGTGCAAGGCGGGGGACATGCTGATGAAACCCGTGAAAAAACACATGGAAAAGAACCTGCTTCCCATATTCCAAAACAAAATCAAATTGTTGTTCAGCGAACTCAAGGAATCCGATGCGGCCATCCTGGGGGCCAGCGCCCTGGTTTGGGAAAAGAAATAATTGACGTGAAGACCGGAATTTTAAAATATGAGGCGTCCCCTCATTTGAAAGGGAGGTGTTGAAAGCATATTTGACTCTCCGGATACCAGGAGATGGAAAGTTCCTTACCTGAGCCTCTCATCCATTGAGTTCCCAGTCCCTTCTCCCCCATCCTTCAATGACATGCTTTTCTGAGTGATAGGAAGACCTGACCAGGGGACCACTTTCCACATAATC
>JAJXYG010000199.1:0-3301 GCA_021780705.1 Bacteroidota bacterium | reverse complement strand
TCTGGCGGTATTGCTTGAATTCATCCGGGTGCACAAAACGGTGTACCGGAAGGTGTTTTTTGGAAGGCTGCAGATACTGCCCGATCGTAATCACATCCACCTTGCTTTCTCTCAGGTTTTCCAGGGTCCGGATCACCTCTTCTTTTTGCTCCCCAAGCCCAAGCATGATCCCGCTTTTGGTTCTCATGCCTCCTTCTTTGAGGATTCTCAGGGTCTCCATGCTGCGCCAATACTTGGCCTGGATTCTTACAGAACGGGTTAACCTTTCTACGGTCTCAATATTGTGGCTCACTACCTCGGGAGCTGCTTCGATAATTCGCTGGATGGGTTCCCGCTCCGCCTTGAAATCAGGAATCAGGGTTTCCAGGGTAGTTTCCGGATTAAGCAGACGGACGGCCTGGATAGTATTGGCCCAGATAGTGGAACCGCCATCCTTCAGGTCATCGCGGTCCACAGAAGTGATCACTGCATGTTTGACCTTCATTAAATGGATCGCCTCTGCCACTCGCTGCGGTTCATCCCAGTCAGCTTCCAGGGGCTTACCGGTAGCTACCGCGCAAAATCCACAACTGCGGGTACAGATATTTCCCAAAATCATGAAGGTGGCCGTACCCTCCCCCCAACATTCTCCCATATTGGGGCAATTCCCGCTTTCGCAGATTGTATGTAATTTATGGCGGTCAACCAGTCCCCTGACATGGGTGTACTCTTCCCCAATGGGCAGGCGAACCCGCAACCAATCCGGTTTCTTTGCTTTTGGTATATCCTGGGTAGATGTGTCCTGATTCATGAAAAGGATGGTACAATTGAGTTAAAAACACAAAGGTAGGACCAAATTAATAATCCACGGCTATTTTCGCTTGCCAAACAGGAAAGAGACATACCCGCTGAAGAAGAATTGTTTGGCCGGGTTTTGTACCAAAAATGGAATCTTTTTGGTATAATAATCTGCGGTAATTCCCACTTCAATGGCAGAAAGAATCAGGTTATACCTGCCATAATCAAATCGGAGGGCGGTTTTTGCATATAATCCCGGAGTGACGGACATATCCGACCAACCTTTGCCAAAGGTAGGACCCCCGACAATCGGGCCATTCAGGAAATAACTGCTGTCGGCCGAATTATACTTGACATAAGTGAGTGCGTTATTTTTGTCCACTTCGATATAATAGGGCCTGAGCAGTGACAGACTGATACCTCCTCCGTAGTTGGCTGTGATGTTAACCCCGTTCTTATTGGCTTTGTTCCCGAGCAGAATCTGCTGTTGGATTCCAAGCCGTACGGGATATACGAAATTGATCTTTCCGTATACAAAGGGATTGGAATTCACATAAGGGTTGCTTTCCTTAGCTTCCTTGCGCGCCTTGCGTTCACTGATCTCAAACTGAAACAGGGTGGCCTTCTTCACAGTTTTCGCCCTACCCCATTCAAAATAAGCCCCATATCCATCGTTTATCAATTTAAGTCCAAATGCAAAACTTTTCCGGTAGGCAATTACACCTTCCTCTTCTTCCCTGGAAAGCTTGTCTATACGGGCCTGCTTCTCTTCTTGTCGCTGCTCCCTGGTTTCTTGGGCCCTGGCCGCGTTACCCAACAAGAAAATTCCAAATAAGATTATTAATTTGCGCATTCAAAATAATTGTGGTTTGCTCCTGTAAATTTAAAACAAAAATACACAATGACTGCTTCAATCGTTTATACCGGAGACCTCCGTTGCCAATCCACCCACCTTCAAAGCGGCTCTTCCCTCCAAACCGATGCCCCAACTGACAACCGGGGCAAGGGGGAGAAATTTTCCCCCACAGACCTTCTTTGTGTTTCCTTGGGTACGTGTATTTTGACTACCATGGGGATAAAAGCCATGGACCTGGGAGTGGATATGAAAGGAGCTACAGCTTCAGTGACCAAACACATGGCCTGCGACCCGCGCAGGGTTGCCAAAGTAGATATCTCGATAACCTTACCCATGACAGGAACAGACAGAGACCGGCTGGTCCTTGAAAAAACCGGGGATAATTGCCCTGTTATGAAGAGCATACACCCGGATATAGTAACCCACATTACCTATATCTGGCAGTAAAAAAAGGCGTCCGATTCCCCCTTTTTCCTCTTCCGGGAATGGAGTCGATTTAAGAAAAATTTATCATTTTCCAGGCAAAAGCTTCTGGCAGGAATTTGCCTTTGTAAAACATTACCCTCAATCAGCGGATGGGTCATTTTTTAAGGGAATCCAGCAATTGGATCACCCGGCTCACGGGCAACCCCATCACATTATAAAAATCGCCTTGAACCGAAGCAATTCCGGTAACCCCGATCCATTCCTGTATGGCATAGGATCCCGCCTTGTCAAACGGGGCATACCGGTCTACATAATACTCAATCTGGGAAGTTGAAAGGGGGTGAAATGTGACACGGGTTTCGTCATAAAAAGCATGCTCCCTTTGAAGGTACAGCATGCTTACTCCCGTGATCACGGAATGGGTTTTTCCGGAAAGACTGCCCAACATGTTCACCGCATCATTCTTGTCCAGAGGTTTTCCCATAATCCTGCCATCCAGTACCACAATCGTATCGGCTGCAAGTACCGGTAGATTCTTCAGATGGGTGCCTCTTATCTTTTGAGAGACTGCTACTGCCTTATTACGGGCAATATAAGGGGCCACCTGCTCGGGAAGCATCCCCGGCGGAAAGTCTTCTGCTATGGGTTCCACCACTACCTCAAAAGGAATTTCAGCCCATTGCAGGATCTGGCTTCTTCTGGGAGATTGGGAAGCCAGGATGATCTTTTCGAATTGCATTTCAACCTTATTTAAAAAAATAGCATGGACAAAATCCCAGTAAGCATGACGAATTTCACCATGGAACTCAATCGATGAAAATCTTCGGGTGTTTTGGCTGGTTGCAGATTCCTGAGAATCCAGCCAAGAGGTAGCAATATGGTTACCAATGAATAAAGTGCAGCGGGCCACCAGCCCAACTGTATCACATAAATCAGGATGCCACCTATCGCGGCTATGATGACTACCAGCCAGACAGCCACAAATACCTTGGCTGCCTGCATTCCCCACACAATGGGCATCGTAGTGCAATTATAGGCCGCGTCGCCAGGCAAGTCTTCCATATCCTTTACAGCTTCCCTCACAATTGAAATCATAAACGCAAAACCCGCATAAAAAAATGAAAGCTTCAGCAATCCCTTCCACAATTGGGTGGACGGATAAATTTGAAACCGGTATTCTGCAAAAGTGAGTACCAGGATTACCCAGGCCGTCAAAAGGGCAATTAGCAAATTTCCTATCAG
>JAJXYG010000336.1 GCA_021780705.1 Bacteroidota bacterium | reverse complement strand
AACAATACCCTGGCCTACATCCATTTCTGGATGACGATGATCTCCGCTTACCTGATATTCTGGCCCATGCACTATGAAGGGCTTGCCGGGATGCCCAGAAGGTATTATGATTTTTCCAACTGGGAATCCTTTAAAATGTTTGCAGGACTCAATGAGTTCATCACGATAGCTGCCATCATCGCCTTTTCGGTGCAGATCCTGTTCATATTCAATTTCTTCTATTCCATATTCAAAGGAAGGAAGGTGACCGATCCCAATCCGTGGAAGGCCAATACCCTGGAATGGACCACCCCGATTCATCCCGGACACGGCAACTGGCCCGGGGAAATTCCGGAAGTACACCGCTGGGCATATGATTATGGCAAGGACGGGGTAGATTTTATCCCGCAGACCACACCGGTAGGGGCAGAAGAAAAATCGCATTAACGAATGATCCGTCCCGGCCGCAGGGCCGGGCCAGGGACCATTTCAACATATAAATGCCCTGAACCATCAGGGCTTTTTAAAATCGAACTCATTAGATGGAAAATGTGGCCAAAGGTATTACCCACTCGACTTCCTTTGCGATAGCCAGCAAACTGAAAGATTACCTTCAGCTCATCAAGTTTACCTTGAGCTTTATGGTAGTGTTCAGCTGTGTGGTAAGTTACCTGCTGGTGCCCGGAGTCCAGTTTACCTTCCTGCTCGTCCTGGAGCTCTTTGTGGCGGGGATCCTGATTACCGGATCTGCCAATGCCCTCAACGAGATCCTGGAGCGCGATACCGACTCTCTGATGAAGCGGACCGCGGGCAGACCCGTGGCGGCCGGAAGGATGCCGGTTCAGGAAGCTACCCTTTTTGCGGTGCTCACCGGAGCGGTCGGGGTGTTGATGATGTGGCTCTGCTTTAACTGGCAGAGTGCCCTGCTGGGACTTTTCAGCCTGGTGTTGTATGCCTTTGTGTATACCCCGCTGAAAAAGATCAACTCTATTTCTGTCCTGGTAGGCGCCTTTCCCGGAGCGCTGCCCTGCCTGGCAGGTTGGGTGGCCGGTGCCGGTGCTTTTACGGCGGGGGGATGGATTTTATTTGGCATCCAGTTCCTCTGGCAGTTTCCGCACTTTTGGGCGATTGCCTGGGTGGCACATAAGGATTATGAGCGGGCTGGATTTAAGCTTTTGCCGGGGACCGAAGGGCCCACGAAATTTACTGCCCTTCAGTCCGTCATCTATTCGATGGTGATGATCCCGGTGGGACTGCTTCCCTTTTATTTTCATATCAGCGGGGGAGTAGCCCTTTGGATTGTCCTGGCCTGTAACCTCAGTATGGTGGCCCTCAGCCTCATGCTGTTTATAAAAATGAATGTATCAGCTGCCCGCAGGGTGATGTTCGGATCTTATTTTTATCTGATGATCGTGCTGCTGTCGCTGCTTTTTGATAAGATCTGAGAGAACAGATCATCTAAATGAACCTTTATGATGGCACTTGTAAATGATCAGAAAAACAGAATTCATCCACGGAAATTTACCCTGTGGATTGCGCTGGCCAGCATTGTAATGATGTTTACGGCTTTTACCAGCGCCTATATTATCAAGCGCAACCTGGCAGACTGGATCACCTTTGACCTGCCCCGGATATTTATTTATTCCACGGTAGTGATACTGGTGAGCAGTCTCACGATCATCATCAGCCGCAATTATTTCCGGCAGCGGGATATGATCCAGTACCGGATCTGGCTGATGGTCACCCTGGCACTCGGCATCACCTTTGTGTTCCTGCAGTACCTGGGTTTTATCCAGTTGTGGCATAACGGGTTTACGCTGACCCGCAATGTGTCCTTTTCCTTCCTGTATGTGATCGTGGGTCTCCACGCCATACACGTACTGGGCGGGGTGGTCGCGATGGCCGTCATGGTGATCCGGGCCTTCAGCGTCAGAAGAAAGAGCTACAGCCAGGTTCCGGTGGACATGATGAATACCTACTGGCATTTTGTGGACCTGCTGTGGATTTATTTATGGATATTTCTATATATGATCAGATAGGGAGGAAGACCCGCAGGGAGGAAGCGGAAGCATGAATTGAAATTCAACAATTAAATTATTTTTGTAACAACCTTTCAACAAGAAATAGATGGAAACAGCGCTTGCACAACCAAAGTCCAAAATGTGGGGGGGCGGGAAAAGCCCCTTTAACGTGAGCTATGGCAAACTCATGATGTGGTACTTTCTCATGAGTGACTCCTTCACCTTTGGAGCCTTCCTGATCTCCTATGGCTCCATTCGATTCAGTCTCAACAGGTGGGTGGACCATAACTATGTGTTCAACAAGTTCCCCTTTACGGATGCCAACCTGCCCCTGGCCTTTGTAAGCCTGATGACCTTCATCCTGATCTTCAGTTCCGTGACCATGGTACTGGCCGTGCATGAAGGACACAAGATGAACCAGAAAGGGGTGGAGAAATGGCTGGTTTGGACGATCCTTGGAGGATTGGCCTTCCTGAGCTGCCAGGCCTTCGAATGGACCCACCTGATCACCCACCAGCATGAAGTCCTGGTGGACGGGGTACTTCAACACTGGGGAACCACTACCAGTCACAATCCATGGGGTCCTGATGTAATGTACCATGGCAGAATGGTGGCAACACCCGGACCGGTAGCCTTCGGAGGGTATTTCTTCGGGATCACCGGATTCCACGGGTTCCACGTATTTACCGGGGTGGTCATCAATACCATCATGCTCATTAAGACCAAAATGGGAGACTTCCAGAAAAGAGGCCACTACGAAATGATAGAAAAGGCAGGGTTATACTGGCACTTTGTAGATCTGGTTTGGGTATTTGTATTCCTTTGTTTCTACCTGATCTGATCGGAAATAAACCTGCATACCTTTAAAAATTATATTGATAAGCATTTAAAAATAATTTATGTCCGCAATTACCACAGCACATGCAATTGATACCCATCATGATGACGCCCAGGTGAAAAGAATTTGGAAGGCTTTCTGGGTGCTGCTGATACTTACGATCATTGAACTGGCCCTGGGCCTTACGATTTACAACCTGGACAAGGCAGCGACTCCCAATGAGACCCTGATCCTCGGCATTAAAGGGGTCATCTGTATCCTGACCCTGGCCAAGGCCTTCTATATCATATCCATATTCATGCACCTGGGGGATGAAGTGCGGAACTTCGTACTGACCCTGGGGATTCCGGCTACCCTGTTCATATGGTTTATATTTGTATTCATATTCGATGGCAACAGCTTCCGTAACCTGAGAAATACGGACGCCGGCAGTCGTCCCTATATTGAACAGGTACAGCAGCAGCCGGCTCCTGCAATGAAGGCTGGTGAAAAGAATTAGAGGATTATAATAGAGTTAAAAAATAGTGGAAATTGGCCATCACTGCTTTGTGGTGGCTAATTTTGTTTAAAAGACAAACTGATGAAGAAAAAAGCAATTCTGGCAATCCTGCTTGCGATATTATTACCGGTGACAGGGTATCTCCTGGTCGACCATTATAGTAAAGCAGCCACCCGAATGCCCGGACGGTATTTCTTCGACAGTGTGCATGTGGCGACCCATGACGGGAATACCACCTATGATACGGCATGGCACCACGTCAGTGCCATGAAGTTCACCAACCAGTTTGGCAAGCAGGTTTCCCTGGCAGACCTGAAGGGCAAGATCATTGTCCTGGATTTCTTCTTCACCCGCTGCCCTTCGATATGTCCCCGGCTGGCAGTAGCCATGAAAAGGCTGCAGGACTCCTTCAAGAAGAATGACTCCATCGTCCAGTTTGTGTCGATTTCTGTGGACCCCAATTATGACCAGGTGCCTGAACTCAGGAAATGGGCCGTCAAACACCAGGTGGACCCTGACAACTGGTGGCTGTTGACCGGAAACCGCGACAGCATCTACCAATTTGCCCTCCATGAGATCAAGGCCAATATTGCCGATGAGCACGTAGACACCTCCTTTGTCCATACCGAGAATTTCTTCCTGCTGGACAAGCAACGGGTCATCCGGGGCTGGTTCAATGGATTTGATTCTACCGCTCAAAAGAAACTGGTACAGGACATCCCCCTGCTCATGCTGGAAAAAGATAAAAAAGTCTCCTTTGTCACCTTCCTGAAAGGGTTGATCAAAGACGCCTAGATATTATACCAAAACGACCTGTATATGGACACTTCTCCCCGGGGCGCAAAAGAACAGTTCCCCAAGCCCCTGCTCTCCCGCAATGACCGCAAAGCCAGCAGACTCATCTGGGCGGTATCGCTGATCGTCTTTGCTGCAGTGGCCCTGCTCACCAGGGTCAAACTGAATGTATCCCTCGGGTTTGACCCCCATGACTTCGCCACGTTCAATGCCGTGGTCAACACTTTTGTGGCCCTGATCCTGATAGCCGCCTATTTTTCCGTCAGGTCCCGGATGTATCAGCTCCACAAAGGCCTGATGATGACGGCCATGGTCCTCTCCCTGCTTTTTCTGCTGAGCTATATCTGTCACCATCTGTTCAGCGGGGACACGATATACGGAGACCTGAACCATGACGGGGTCCTCAGTGCTTCCGAAAAGGCCCTGGCAGGCAACCTGCGCTATGTCTATTATGTGATTTTAGCTACCCATATCCCACTGGCAGGGATCATCCTTCCCTTTATCCTGTTCACTGCCTACCGGTCCCTGACCGGGGATTACGAAAGGCATCGCCGGCTCGCCCGCATTACCTGGCCTATCTGGTTCTATGTGGCGGTATCCGGGGTGACCGTGTATTTGATGGTAAGGCCCTATTACAATTAAGGGTCTTTGGCCGTGAGCGCGCAATGTCCGCGCGCTTAGAGTCCCAGCTCCCGGGCAGGATCCCAGAACCTTTTTTCAAAATCCACTACCGTATCTTTTTCTACCCGAACCTTCTCTTTACCCAGCAGCTCCTCCATTTGGGTGGGGGTTTCAAAATGTGCCTTCCCGCTGAGCATGCCGTTTCGGTTGACGACCCGGTGGGCAGGTACTGCAGGATGTACGTGATGGGCCCCATTCATGGCCCATCCCACCATGCGCGCCGAAAGCCCCGTGCCCAGGTACCTGGCAATGGCCCCGTAGGTAGTGATCCTTCCCCTGGGCACCTGTCGCACGACCTGGTAGACATCTTCAAAAAAACTGTATTGCCGGCTAAGTGACCGCGGTTGTTCCTCAGAAGGACTTTTCCGGGATGACTTTTTGGGAACCATAAGGATAGTTTTTGAAATTTTTTCTTTTAACGGGTATTTTCTGCCAGGTACTTACTCACAGGGGTATGCGAAAATTAAAAAGGGACCTAACCTTGCGGGACCGGGTCTTCCTTCAGCAATTTTTCCAGCGCCTCATCTGCCTGGGGCAGTACCTCCGGAAGGGAGAAACACAGGTAAAATACCTGCCTGCTGCGGGCGATATCCAGTCCTTCATAATAGGTCTTTATGGTGAGCTCCGGCTTCGGGGAGGACTCCTGGTACAGGTCGGTAATATCCTGTTGCAAAGCCAACCCGTAAATTTCAATTACCTGTTTGGTAAACCGGTACAGATCCGGGCTGTCCGTCTTTAAATGTATGCGGCCACCGGGCTCCAGGATCTTCTGATACAGCCGCAGGAACCGGGGGTGGGTCAGCCTCTTTTTGGCCTTGGACCGGCGCAGCTGCGGATCAGGAAAGGTGATCCAGATCTCGCTAACCTCCCCGGAAGAAAAATAGGTGTCTATCCCCTCGATCTGGGTCCTGAGAAAGGCCGCATTCTTCAGCCCATGGGTCAGGGCATATTTTGCCCCTACCCAGATCCGGTTCCCTTTGAGGTCCACCCCCATAAAATTCTGCTCCGGATGCAGGCGGGCCAGCCCGGTGGTATATTCCCCCTTCCCGCAGGCCAGTTCCAGCACCAGCGGATGGGGATTGCCAAAAAAATGCGCCCACTTCCCCGCCATCGTTACAGGATATTCCAGTACATTGGGGAAGGTTTTAAGCTCCCCGAAGCGTATCAACTTTTTATGTCCCATACTCCGCAAAAATAGGAGATATCCTTCGCTTCGGGGATACCCTGGTATCCGCTCCGCAGAGGGCAACCCACCGACTCAAAAAGGGGTCTTACCGACTTTTTCCGGGAAAACGCCTATCTGCACTTTACGGGGGCGGATGGGGTAATTATTTTTGAATCATAAATCAAAAATTACGAAGATGGAAGACGAAAAAAAAGATATAAAGACCTATCCCTACCGGGATGGAAGACCCCCACGGATCTTTGCGGGACTGATCTTGCTGGCAGCAGGGGTACTGCTCCTGGTCTATAAAATGGGAGGCCCGGTGCCGGGATGGTTGTTCACCTGGCCGATGATACTGATCGTGATCGGCCTTTTTTCCGGGGCAAAACACGGATTTCGCAACCCGGGATCCTTTATACTCATTATTATTGGTGTCGCCTTTTTGATGGACCAGTCCTTCCCCCTGTGGAATTTTCACAGGTACATCCTTCCCCTCATTCTGATCGCAGTCGGCCTGCTATATATCCTACGGCCGCGCCACACCTTCGGGGGACCGGGAGGAAGGTATTATCGCGGCAGGTGTCGAAATGGCGGCCCGGGGTTCACCGGGCCAGGTCAGGGGTGGAACAGCCCGGGGGAAAATGACGACTCCGAGTACGTGGAGATCAATGCGGTATTCAGCGGGGTGAAAAAAAATATATTGTCCAAAAATTTTAAAGGAGGTTCCATCACCTCCTTTATGGGTGGTACGGAACTGAACCTTCAGAAGGCCGAGATACAGGGACCGATTGTCCTTGAAGTCAACAATATTTTCGGGGGTACCAAACTGGTACTTCCCTCCCACTGGGACGTGAAGAATGAAGTCACGGCCGTCTTCGGAGGAATCGAAGACAAGCGGGGATTTAACGGCAACAATCCTGACCCCGGAAAATCCCTGATCCTTAAAGGCTCCTGCATCTTCGGGGGAGTAGAAATCAATTATTTCTGATGACAGCACCACCGGTCCGGCAGGATCGCATCTGGGTAACCTGGAAAGACCCTTCATTCACCAAAAACTATTTTTTATGAAATGGTACCTTGCAAAACTGGTTTACAGAATCATTTGTGCCGAAGGGAAGCACACCCCTCAATTTGATGAACAATTACGGCTTATTTTAGCCGAGGACGACCTGCATGCCTTCCAGAAGGCGCGGACCACCGGGCACCGGGAAGAAGACAATTTTCTGAACCATATGAAAAAGCCGGTGCTCTGGAAATTTATCGACGTGTCAGAATTACACCCTTTGGGTGAATTTGCGGACGGGGCTGAGATGTATTCCAGGATATGTGAGACCGATGAGGCAGACCGCTTTATTCATGAAACCCGGCTGAGAGCCAACCATATTTTAGAAAGCAGCATGGTCAAATGTCTGCCCCTAAACTGAGACTGATTTGAAAAATAAAGGTACATCGACCCGGAGTCTGATTTTTGCCGGAATTGTCTACTGGGCAATCATCTCCATTGTGTACTCGGTTGTCCTGACGACGATGCTGAAAAATTTCAGGTTGACCGGGATCCAGGTGCTCGTGGACCTGGTGGTCAACAATGTCCTGGTCACCGGCAGTTGCCTGCTGGTACTGCACAACATGCGCTACTACCTGCCGCGACATGAAAAATACTGGTACCTGCTCACAGTGAGCCTTGCCCTGAGTGGGATCAGCTACTGGGCAGCCAAGGGAATCCTGTATTTGTTATTCAGCAGTGATCTCCATTATACCGAGAGCTTCGCTGCTTCCGGAGGAATTCGCTTCGGGATTACCTTTCTGCTTATCGGTTGCGTGTCCATGCTCAGCCTGCTGTGGTATACCCAGGAAGCACAGCAGGCCACCCTCAAACGAAAGGCGGACGCCGAAAAGCTGGAAAAGGAAGCTGAACTGTTCAAGCTCAGAAGACAGCTGCAGCCGCATTTTCTGTTTAACAGCCTCAACTCCATCAGCTCCCTGATCGGAACCCAGCCGGAAAAGGCCCGCCATATGATCCAGCAGCTGAGTGACTTTCTGAGGGGCAGTCTCAAAAAGGACGAACAGCAGTGGAGTTCCCTGGAGGAAGAATTTCAGTACCTGAGGCTGTACCTGGATATAGAAAAAGTCAGGTTCGGACACCGGTTGCAAACCGAGATCCGCTACCCGGATGAAGTCCTGGCTTGCAAGATCCCGTCCATGCTGCTGCAGCCGGTCATGGAAAATGCCATTAAATTTGGCCTCTATGACACCACCGGGGAGGTCCGGATCTCCCTGGAGGCACTGAGCGAAGAGGGATACCTCAAGATCATCGTGACCAATCCCTTTGACCCGGAAACCTCCCAGCCGCTGAAAGGCACCGGCTTCGGCCTGAGCTCGATCAAAAGAAGACTCTACCTGCTCTTTGCCCGAAATGACCTGTTGCAGACCTCCCGGGAGGATACCCATTTTATCACCACCCTGTTAATCCCTCAATTATAATAAACTACCCCGCTAGCCGAGCTGACGGGGTATTTAACCCTGACTAGTGATTCAAAGTACAATACATAGCCGAGTTTTCAGGATGGTTTATAGCATCCCCGAGCGTCGCAATATTTCTACTGGCGTTAAAGTCAGCATCCATATCTG
>JAJXYG010000107.1 GCA_021780705.1 Bacteroidota bacterium | reverse complement strand
GGCCTGTGGAGTTGCCGGCATTAGTCGGGGCGAAGAAGCAGGAAAAGATCGTTAGAGAAGGCTACGCCTGATTCTTACGATGCCACGTTCTTTGAACGTGGTCGTTCACTGATCATTGGCTTATTTTTGTTCAAACAACCGTATGCAGGACCAGACCATATATGCCCGGGAGCTTACCAAGAGATATGGCAAGCGGATCGTGACCAACATGGTGACCTTCCAGGTGGGCCAGGGAGAAATCGTCGGACTGCTCGGTCCCAACGGGGCGGGCAAAACCACTTCATTCTACCAGGTGGTGGGCCTGGTGAAGCCCGATGATGGCTCGGTTTTCCTGAACGATACCGACATCACCAAGTTACCCATGTACAAGCGGGCAAAAATGGGCCTGGGATACCTGCCCCAGGAAGCCAGCGTATTTCGCAAGCTGAGCGTGGAAGACAATATTGCGGCCGTACTGGAGATGACGGACCTTAGCCGGGCTGAACAAAAGGAGAAACTGGAGCAGCTGATCCAGGAATTCAATCTCAGCCATGTGCGAAAGAGCAATGGGGATGTCCTCAGCGGCGGGGAAAGAAGGCGTACCGAAATTGCCCGTGCCCTGGCCGTGGATCCCAAATTCATTTTATTGGATGAACCCTTTGCCGGGATCGATCCTATTGCCGTGGAAGACATCAAGACCATCGTTACCCGATTGAAATACAAGAATATAGGCATCCTGATTACTGACCACAACGTCAATGAGACCCTTTCCATATGCGACCGGGCCTATTTACTCATTGAAGGAAAGATATACAAACAAGGCACCGCCGAGGAACTCGCCAAGGACGAACAGGTCCGCAGACTGTACCTGGGTCGCAATTTTGAACTTCGAAGAAAGGATTATCTGCACACAGATGCGTTAAAATAATTCGTAAATTGTTGATTGGCTAAAATCTCCTTAAGTTTACCTCTTAAGAAAGACCCCTGAAGCACAGAATGCCCTCAACCAGCCGCTCCCTTTGTCCTGTTAATGACGACAGACCGAAAACCATATAAAGTTCATGAAGCTGCTGAGCCCTGCCATATCACGAATTGCAAGACTGCGCCTCTGGAGGGTGCAGAACTGGATCAATTATCCCGTGACGGCGCAGCGTAATGTATTGCAGGATTTGGTGACCCAGGCCCAGTATACGGAATTCGGACGCCGGCATTCCTTCTCCAAGCTTTTTACGGTCAAGGACTTCAAGAAAAAGGTCCCCATTCACGAATACGAAGACGTCAAGCCCTATATCGCCCGGATGATGAACGGGGAGGAAAATGTGCTCTGGAATACCCCCATCAACTGGTTTGCCAAGAGCAGCGGAACCACCTCCGACAAAAGCAAGTTCATTCCCATCAGCGAGGAATCCCTCAATGAAAACCATTTCAAGGGATCCAAGGATGTGCTGACCAATTATTATAACAATTTTCCCAAAAGTGACCTGCTCACCGGCAAAAGTCTGGTGGTGGGCGGCAGCCACCAGGTGAACAGCTTCAACGAAGCCGTCCAGTACGGGGACCTCAGCGCCGTGCTGATGCAGAACACCCCTTACTATCGCCACTGGATCAGAACCCCCGATTTGAAAATCGCGCTGCTGGATGAATGGGAGAGCAAAATAGAGAAGCTGGCTCATAATACCATTCATGAAAATGTCACCTCCCTGGCGGGGGTACCCACCTGGACCATCATCCTGATCAAGCGGATTCTGGAGGAATCCGGGAAGGCGACGCTCAAGGAAGTGTGGCCCAACCTGGAACTCTATATCCATGGAGGGGTCTCCTTTACTCCTTACCGTGAGCAAATGCAAAAGCTGATCGGCTCCCCGATCAATTACCTGGAAATGTACAATGCCAGTGAGGGCTTTTTTGCAGCCCAGTACCTTCCCGATGATGACGGGATGCTGCTGTTTGCCGACCACGGGATCTTTTATGAATTCATGCCGGTAGAAAATTATGGCAAACCCAGCCCACAGACCTTCGGACTGAGCCAGGTAACCCTGAACCGCAACTATGCCCTGGTGATCAGCACCAATGGGGGGCTTTGGCGATACCTGGTGGGCGATACCATCCAGTTCACCTGCCTTCGACCCTTCAAGATCAAGGTCACCGGAAGGCTGAAGCATTATATGAATGCCTTCGGGGAGGAGGTGATCGTCGACAATGCAGACAAGGCCATTGCGATGGCTTCTGAAAAAACCCGGTCCGTGGTGAGCGATTACACCGCCGCCCCGGTATATTTCAGTGAAACCGAAAACGGGGCCCATGAATGGCTCATCGAATTTGACCATGCTCCCATGGACCGGGAAGCATTCTCCGAAGCCCTGGATTCGGCACTTAAATCGGTCAACAGTGATTATGAGGCAAAGCGCCATAAAAATATTGCCCTGGGAAGACCGGTGGTACACTTTTTGGAACCAGGGACCTTTCGCCAGTGGCTGAAAAAGAAAGGGAAGCTGGGCGGGCAGCATAAGATACCCAGGCTCAGTAACGAAAGATCCATTCTGGAAGAAATCCTGCAACTGTCCAGGGGTTGATTTTGATGGGCGTTTTTTGAGTATATTATCCTATTTTCACGGCTAATCATTAGACTATTATATGAAACTATTGGAAGGAAGGGTGGCCATCGTGACCGGGGGAAGCCGCGGAATCGGGGAGGCCATCGTCATGAAATTTGCGCAGCACGGGGCCAGTGTGGCCTTTTCCTATGTCAGCAGTGACCAGAGGGCCGAAGCGCTCGCAGAGAAGGTCAGGGGGCTAGGGGTCTCCTGCAAGGCCTACAAGGGCGATGCCGGCAATTTCGCAGCATGTGGGGAGTTTGTGGCGGAAGTGATTAAGGATTTTGGGAAAATAGATATCTGCGTCAATAATGCAGGGATTTCCCGGGACAACCTGCTGCTGCGCATGACCCCGGAACAATGGGATGAGGTCATGACCACCAATCTGAAGAGTGTCTACAATATGACCAAGCAGGTCATCATGGCCATGATCAAGGCCAAAAAAGGCAGCATCATCAATATGAGTTCCATCATCGGGGTGAAGGGTAATGCGGGTCAAAGCAGCTATGCCGCCAGCAAGGCGGGGATCATCGGATTTACCAAATCCATTGCCGCAGAACTGGGTTCCCGCAATGTGCGCTGCAATGCCATTGCCCCCGGGTTCGTGGAAACCGACATGACCCAATACCTCAAAGAAGGGGCCACGGCCCAAAAATACCTGGAAAAGATTCCGCTGGGGAGATTTGCGAGCGCAGAAGAGATTGCCGAGGTAGCCGTATTCCTGGCCTCAGACATGAGCAGTTATGTCACGGGGCAGGTCATCAGCGCCTGCGGCGGACTATCCATGTAAACAGGATTCATTACACAATACCAAAGTTATCATGAAGGCTTACGACAAATTACTGCTAGCCAACAAAAGCTGGGCGGAAGACCAGGTCCGCAATGATGCGGATTTTTTCAAGAGGCTGGCTGCCCTGCAGACCCCGGAATTCCTGTGGATCGGATGCAGCGACAGCCGGGTGCCTGCCGACAAGATTACCGGCACCCAGCCGGGGGAGATCTTTGTCCACCGCAATATTGCCAATATGGTAGTCCATACCGATGTCAATTTGCTGAGCGTCCTGGATTTTGCCGTCAATCATCTCAAGGTCCGCCATGTCATTGTATGCGGCCATTATGGGTGCGGAGGGATCAAAGCCGCCATGACCCATCATGATTACAAATACGTCCTGAACATGTGGCTGCGTAATATCAAGGATGTATACCGGTTGCACCGCGAGGAGCTTGAACAGATTACCGATGAGGAAAAGAAGACCGACCGCCTGGTGGAACTGAACGTCAAAGAACAGGTTATGCACCTGGCCAAAACTTCCATCATACAACGGGCCTGGCAAAACGAGCAGCGTCCCCACCTGCACGGATGGGTATATGGCCTTAAAGACGGGATCATCCACCCGGTATTTGAGATGGAGGCCGGTACCCCCATCGACCCCCTGTACCATTATGATGACCTCTGAGGGGAACTTGATCCGGTAAGGTCCTTTGTCAATCCTTCTTCCTGAACGCCGCAATGGCATTTCGGGTGAACTCACTCAGGACCAGCTTTCCACTCAGGGAAGCCCTTTGGGCCAGCAGGGCATCCCAATGATCGGTTCCCTGCCAGAATATTTTTTTCATTTCTTTCATGGCTTCGGGATTGGAGCGGGCCAGCGCACTGGCCAGCCGGTATACCGATTCATCCAGGTTCTGGAGGGTTTCATGGATTTCTGAGAAAAGGCCTTTCCGCTTGGCCCAGTCGGCACTGCGCCACATGGCGGCATCGATGGCCAGGTGACTGAAGGCCGATATACCCATTCTCTTTTCCAGTACCGGTCCCACGACAAAGGGGCCTATTCCGATGGAGAGTTCACTTAAGCGTACTTCGGCCGAGTTCAGGGCAATGGCATAATCGCAGGCCGCGACCAGTCCCACCCCGCCACCTACGCATTTGCCCTGGACTCTTCCAATGATCAGCTGATTGCATTTGCGCATGGCATTGATGACATTGGCAAATCCCATGAAGAAATCATGGCCTTGCTTTTCGGTTTGAATCGCAAGCAGTTCGTCAAAACTGGCCCCGGCGCAGAAAGCGCCCTGGCCTGCACTCTTCAGGATGATCACCTTGCTGTCATGGAGACCCGCATAATGGATTTCCTGGGCCAGCAGGTTCAGCAGGCTTCCCGGCAGCGAGTTGCTCTTGGGGTGAAAAAATTCAATGGTCGTGATCCCATGACCGTTATGAGACTGCACATATCCTTGAGCATCCATACCTGTTAATTTTTGGGGACATCGGATGTCCCTGATTTAAAATGATTTTTACGGGCATAACCCGCATTGAAAATAATCAATTCACCGATTTTTTTCTCACCATGGTTAAAATGGTCGCTACCCCGATCAGGGGCTCTTCGCTGTCGTCCAGAATTTCCACATACCATTTGACGATCCCTTTGGGAATGTCGCTTCCCTTCTTGAAGGGTACTTCGGGATTGGGGTCTTTCAATTCCTGGCTGATCTTTTCTTTACAGGTGAAGCGGACATGGATTTCCTGGCCCGGGTATACCGGTTTGGTAAAGCGGAGTTCATCAATCCCGTAATTGAGCAGGACCGGGTTTTTTTCGTAGCTGTCCACAAAAAGTCCGGCGGCAAGGCTCATCAGCAGGTAGCCATGGGCCACCTGGCCTTCAAACATGGTATCGGAAAAATCCGTATCGCTCAGGTGTGCATAGAAATGGTCCCCGCTCAGGTCGGCAAATTCCTCAATATCCCGGGAAGTGACCCTTCGGGAAGGGGTGGTGATCTGGTCCGCAATCCTCAGTTCTTCGAAGTATTTTTTAAAGGGGTGAACCGCAGTTTCCTTTCCCGCCCCACCCGGTTGGTATACCCGGGTCACTTCGGTGAGCAGGGTAGGGCCTCCCTGGACTGCCAGCCGCTGCATGTAGTGCCTGATTCCCCGGAGGCCCCCCATTTCCTCCCCCCCTCCGGCCCGTCCGGGACCTCCATGCACCAGGGTGGGCAGCGGGGACCCGTGCCCGGTATTTTCTTTGGCGCATTCCTGGTTAAGGAGCAGGATCCTGCCGTGGTAGGTTCCCGCTTCCATGACATAGGTTCTGGCAAAGGAGGGCAGGGTAGTCACCACGGTGGTGCAAAGGGAGCCTTTTCCCATTTTGGAAAGGGTGATCGCTTCTTCAGCCGTCTTGTAGGGCATTACGGTAGCCACCGGCCCGAAGGCTTCAATGGTGTGGGGTTCCTCCGCAGTTAAGGGGTTTTCATTCAGCAGCAGGATCGGGCTTAAAAATGCCCCCTTGCCGGAATCCGCTCCGAGGACTTCGGGGTTGTCCAGGCTGCCATATACCATCCGGGAGGTGGCCATGAGGGCTTCTACCCTTTCACGTACTTCACTTCTTTGGGAATTTCCGGCCAGGGCCCCCATCCTGACTTCCGGAACTTCCGGGTTGCCGACCGGAATTTTTGAAAGCAGTTTGGTCAGGTCCTTAAGTACGGGGTCCAGTTTATTTTCAGGTACAAAGATTCTGCGGATCGCCGTGCATTTCTGTCCGGCCTTTGCGACCATTTCCTTTCGGATTTCCTTGAGAAAGAGGTCCCACTCCGGCATTTCAGGGGTGACATCTTCCCCCAGGACGATGCAGTTCAGTGAATCGGCTTCCAGGTTAAAGGGCACATTTTCCCTCAGGATCTGCGGGGTGGATTTGAGCATCAGCCCCGTGGAGGCAGAGCCGGTAAAAGTGACGACATCCTGGGAATGCACCTGATCCAGCAAGCCCGATCCGCTGCCGCATATCAGCTGCAGGGCCCCTTCGGGAAGGATACCCGAGGCGATGATTTCTCTTACTACCGCCTCGGTAAGATAGGAGGTAATTGTGGCGGGTTTTACTATGGCAGGTACCCCTGCCAGTAAGTTGACGGCTATTTTTTCCAGCATTCCCCACACCGGAAAGTTAAAGGCATTTATGTGCACGGCCACCCCTTCCTTTGGAATCAGCAGGTGCTGGGCACCAAATGAACCCATTTTACCAAGTCCGATGGGATCCCCGTCCAGCAGGTAGGGTTCATCGGGAAGCTTGCGTCTCAGGGAGGCATTGGAAAAAAGGTTCCCGATCCCGCCTTCAATATCTATCCAGCTGTCTGCCCGGGTGGCCCCGGTGCGGTAGCTGAGGGGATAAAATTGGTCTTTCTTGTCAAAGAGGTGAAGGGCCAGGGCCTTTAGCATCAATCCCCTTTGCTGGAAGGTCATCTTTCTTAAAGCAGGATTGCCGGTTTTGCGGCCATAGTCCAGAATGGCGCCAAAATCGAGTCCCCTGGTGGAGGCGGTGCCGATCTGTTCCCCGGTGACGGCATGGAACAGGGGTTGGCCGGGGCCCTCTCCATATACCCATTTGCCCATGATATAATTGTGGATTTTTTCCATCCCTTTTTTTTCAAAATTACTGATAACCGGGCGGTCACGGGAATAACGAAGGGACTGTTTTGAGCGGTGGTCTCTTAAATTTCTTTAGCATTTATGCCTGAAAAATGAATTTTCGAAATGGGGCCGGGATCTCGCCTGCCTGGCAGTGAGATGTTATTTTGGGAGGCGCTTGTCTATTTCCCGGGACAGGGCATCAAAAATGGTATCAATACTGCCTTCTCCCTTTACGAAGACTGCTTTGTTTGCTTTTTTGTAGTGGTCGGCGACAGGGGCGGTTTTCTGATGGTATTCCCCGATCCGGGTCCGGATTACCTGTTCGTTGACATCATCGGAGCGTCCGCTGGTCTCCCCTCTTTTTTTCAGGCGCTTCACCAGCTCTTCTTCTGTGACGTCCAGGGCGATCATGGCATTGATGGTCTGCTTTTTAAGTTCCAGCAGTTTGTCCAGGGCATCTGCCTGCTGGGCGGTCCTCGGAAAGCCGTCAAAGAGGAACCCAACTACATCCCGATTGCTGTCCAGGGCGGAGCTGATCATGCCGATCACGACTTCATCGGGGACGAGCTGGCCCTTGTCCATGAATTTTTTGGCCTCCAGGCCCAAAGGGGTCTTCCTGGAGATTTCGCTTCTGAGCAGATCACCCGTGGACAGATGTTTGAAATTGTATTTGGCAATGAGCTTTTCTGACTGGGTGCCTTTCCCGCTTCCCGGAGGGCCAAATAAGATGATATTAAACATGCCTGACTAAATCGTTGTGAAACTCAAATATAGGGGATGAAAACTGGAATTCCTTACCGGGAAGCCATATTTTGTTCAATCCTGTTAAATAGGGAGCTGGGGATGTTGAACATTATCCAAATGAGAGTGTTTATTTTGCAGTCCGGCCCTATCCTCCTTGAGGAATGGGCCCCCGGTTAAATCCCCGATTATGAAAGAAACACAAAAAAATCCGTTGTATTCCCATGAGGAAAAGACCCCGGTGGAGATCAGTGAAAACCGGTGGAAGGAGATCCTCCCCGCAGAGGTCTATGAGATTGCCCGCAGGAAGGGCACCGAAAGGCCTTTTACGGGCAAATATTATCAGTTCGATGAAATCGGCACCTACTATTGTGCGGCATGCGGCAATCCGCTGTTTCGAAGCAACGGCAAGTTCCATTCCTCTTGTGGATGGCCCAGTTTTTTCGAGCCCATCAGTAAGGAAAGCCTGATATACGTCCCCGATCACAGCCACGGGATGGTGCGTACGGAAGTGGAATGCGGCAGATGCAAGGCCCACCTGGGCCATGTATTCGAAGACGGACCTCCTCCTACGGGTCTCAGGTATTGCATCAATTCAGTGGTCCTGGATTTTGAAAAGAAGGAGGAAGGGTGATTCCTATGATTTTTTCAGTTTACTGGCAGCGGCCTCATCCAGGAAGAAGTGTAATTCCCCGTTAGCGGGTTTGATGAGTTGAGCCGGGTATTTTGCAGGCGCATATTTGCCTTCAATCACCTTGCTTAGTACGGACGCTTTCTTTTCCCCATCCACCATAAAGGCAATATGACCGGCCCGGTTTACCAGGGCTGGCAGCAGGGTGATCCGGTACATCTTCTGAACGGGATGGTAGGCTTCACTTACCCATCCCGTGGTATTTTCAAGAAGGGCCGAACCGGGGAACAGGGACAGGGTGTGACCGTCATCGCCAAGCCCCAGCAATACCAGGTCAAAAGACTGCAGGGTATGGTCAAAAAAGGGTTTGAGCATTTTT
>JAJXYG010000280.1 GCA_021780705.1 Bacteroidota bacterium | reverse complement strand
CGTCCAGCAAGGTCTGGAGCCGGGTATTAATTTCCAGGAGAATTCTTTTGGCCACCTTTTGGTCAAATTCAGAAAGGCTCAGTTGACTGAACCATTCCCTGAGGTCCCTGACGGGCATCTCACCCAGTTCTCCGACATGCTGGTGTCCGACCTGTACATAAAGCGCTTCCTTCCTGAGCCGGTAACCTTTGCATTCCGGGCAGAGGGTCCTTCCGCGGTACCGGCTCAGCAGAACCCGGTATTGCACTTTGTAAAGGTTTTGCTCCACCTCCCTGAAAAAATCATCGAGCCCCGAGAAATACTCATTTCCGGTCCACAGGAGGTTGTATTCGGCTGTGGTAAGATCGATCACCGGTTTATGGATCGGGAAATCGAAATGTCTTGCCATCCTGACCAGGCGGTCCTTCCAGGCACTTAATTTTTCGCCTCTCCAGGGTGCTATGGCGTTTTCGTATACGCTTAGCCTTTTGTCTGGGATTACGAGGTCCGGATCTATTCCGAGCACCATGGAAAATCCTCCGCACACCGGGCAGGCGCCGTAGGGATTGTTGAAAGAAAATAAATTGGGTACCGGTTCTTCAAATTTGATTCCGTCCAGTTCAAACCGGTTGGAGAAGTGCAGTTGCTTTTTGGAATTGACTTCAAGGATGACTTCTCCTTCTCCCTCATAAAAAGCGGTAGAGACAGAATCGGATATCCGGTGCAGGTCATCGGCATCCCATTTTTTGGCTACCAGCCTGTCGATAAGGACGTAGGGGGTGTGATGGGAAAAAGTCTCTTTCAGGCTGGAAAGGTTTTCAATTTCTTCTATCCGGAGCACTTCCTTTTGCACATACACCCTGGAAAATCCTTTTTGCATCAGGATGTTCAATTCTTCCTGTATATCTCTTTTGTGGTGCATCCGAAAGGGCACCAGGATAAGAATTCGGGTACCTTCCTCCATTTGCCCGATGGCATGGACCACCTCGGGTACATCATCCTTTTTGACTTCCCTGCCACTGACCGGGGAAATGGTCTTGCCCACCCGGGCATAAAGCAGCCGGAGGTAATCATAGATTTCGGTCATGCTGCCAACGGTGGACCGGGGGGTTCGGGTGATCACCTTTTGTTCAATGGCTATGGCGGGGCACAGTCCTTTGATATAATCCACATCCGGTTTATTCATTCGTGCCATAAACTGCCTGGCATATGCGCTAAGACTTTCGGTGTATCTTCTTTGCCCTTCGGCAAACAGGGTATCCATGGTGAGGGAAGATTTTCCCGAACCGGATACCCCGGTTACTACGATCAAATTATTGCGCGGAATTACCACATCGATATTTTTGAGGTTGTGCGCTCTGGCACCTTTAATATATATATCGGATGAGGGTTTTACCACAACAGGGTGATTTACGGATGGCTTTTTTTTCTTCTGATTCATCTTTGCGATTGCAAAAATAACGATTCGTAGATTTACGATACTTCCCCGAGTACAATCACCCAAATTTTCATTTTTCATCAAAAAAACGAGTGATAAATTTTGAGGAATTATTTTATGTCCTAATTTAGACTATCCAATTATCCAGAACGAATGAAGGACCTCCTGCACTCGCATAAGTTTCCCCTCGCTTCTCTTTAATTGGATTAAACTTACACAATATCCATAACCAAAAATCTTAACAGATTATGAAATCCATGTCCAACTTATCCGACCAACAACTCATTCATCTTTATCTTGATGGGGATGTAGAAGCCTTAACCAGTCTGGTAACCCGCTACAAGGAGAAAATTTACACTTCCATTTATTTGCTCGTAAAAGACAAATACCTGGCTGAAGACATTTTCCAGGATACTTTTATCAGGGTAATCGACACCATCAACGGGGGTCGTTACACTGATGAGGGAAAATTCCTGCCCTGGGCCATGCGCATTGCCCACAACTTATGCGTAGATCATTTCAGGAAGATCAAAAGAAGTCCTTCCATCAAAACCAGTGATGACCGCGACATTTTTGAAGTCATCAATTTTGCAGAACCCGGTGCCGATGAGAAGATGATGAAATCCCAGAGCCATGACAGGGTCAGAAGGCTGCTGGATATGCTTCCCGAAGACCAAAGGGAAGTAATCGTGATGAGACATTATGCAGATTTGAGCTTCAAAGAAATTGCCAAGCTGACCAACTGCAGCATCAATACCGCCCTGGGAAGGATGCGTTACGGACTGATCAATCTCAGGAAGATGATGGCTGAAAAGCAGATCGCTTTATAATACATTGCCTCCCAATAGCAAACCCCTTCTTCCCGGAAGGGGTTTTTTTATGCGGGTCCGGTTTTTTTCATCCGTATATTCCGGCAGGTCCGGAGGATGCCACTACCAATCGGGTACGCCGCCGGAAAGGTTCCGGAGCATGATCCGGGATCTCGGGGTAAGGCTCCCCATTTAAACCCCCGCTATGCCACTTATAGAAAATTCTCAAATCCGCCTTATAGCCCCTGTTTTATTTAATAAACCTGAATGGAGCATTATTAGATAAAATTAATATTTCCCCCGTTTTGTGGACAATAAGTCCATTCAATCTACATTTGCACATAGTTTTTTAAATTTTGGGAGGCTGTACGGTGACGAGAGATTTGTTTAAAGCACTTAAATTTGTATAGTGAGTAAGAACCTCAATAAAGCGACCTTAGGAGGGTTACTTATTGCATTAGGGATCATCTACGGAGATATCGGTACCTCGCCGCTCTATGTATTGAACGCAATCATCAGGGACAGGGTAATTTCTGAGGAGCTCATCCTGGGGGGATTATCCTGTATTATCTGGACGCTTACCCTTCAGACCACTGTCAAATACGTAATTCTGACCCTTAAGGCCGATAACAACGGGGAAGGCGGGATTTTTTCCCTGTACGCCCTGGTGCGCCGCCAGAAAAAATGGCTTGTTTTTCCCGCCATCATCGGAGGGGCTTCCCTGCTTGCCGACGGGATGATCACCCCCCCGATTTCCGTTACCTCCGCCATTGAAGGGTTGAAGCAGATTCAGCTCTTCAGCAATATCGGAGACAGTACGGTGGTGTATATCGTGGTGGCTATTTTGATCGCACTTTTCTTTTCCCAGCAATTTGGTACGGCTTCTATCGGAAAAATGTTCGGTCCCATCATGTTCATCTGGTTCCTGATGCTTGCGGTGCTGGGTGCTGCCCACCTTTTTGATGACCTGTATATTTTCAAGGCTTTCAATCCCTATTTTGCCATTAAGCTGCTGATCATGTATCCCGGCGGTTTCTGGATATTGGGGGCTGTCTTTTTGTGTACCACCGGGGCTGAAGCGCTGTACAGTGACCTGGGCCATTGCGGCCGGGATAATATCCGCAAGTCCTGGATATTTGTTAAATCCGCGCTGATCCTCAATTACCTCGGACAGGGTGCGTGGTTGCTGCGCAACCATGCAGGGCAGCTATATACCAAACAGACCATTGACAGCGGGTTTAATTCATTCTACGGGATCATGCCGGAAGGATTTAAAATCATTGGAATCATCATTGCTACGGTGGCGGCCATTATAGCCAGCCAGGCCCTCATCAGCGGCTCCTTTACCCTGATCAGTGAAAGTATGCGGCTGAACCTCTGGCCGAAGATGAAGATCAACTATCCGACAGAGGAGCGCGGGCAGCTCTTCATTCCCGGGATTAATTCCCTGTTATTTGTGGGTTGTGCCGGTATTACGCTGTATTTCAGGACCTCTTCGAATATGGAAGCGGCTTATGGACTGGCCATCACCCTGTGTATGCTGGCCACTTCCATCCTTTTTGCCAACTTCCTGGTATCGAGGAGGACCAAGGGATTTCTCATCTATTTGTACCTGATTGTATACCTGAGCATCGAGTTGAGCTTTTTATTTGCCAACCTGAACAAGTTTCCCCATGGAGGTTTTGTGACCCTGATTGTCGGAGGTGGGCTGTTTTCTATCATGTACATCTGGTTCCGCGCCCGCAAGGTGAAGAATCGGTATGTGGAATTCGTCCGGCTGGAACAATATCTTCCGACCATCCAGGAACTCAGCAATGACCTTTCCATTCCCAAATTTGCCACCCACCTGGTATTTCTGACCAGTGCCAATAACCCGAAGGAAATCGAGCACAAGATCATCCATTCCATCCTAAACCGGAAACCCAAGCGGGCCGACATCTACTGGTTTGTCCATGTGGATACCCAGGATGACCCGTATACCAGCGAATATACCGTGGAGACGATCATACCCAATGAAGTCATCCGGGTAGAATTCCGGCTTGGTTTCAGGATGGAGCCGCGGGTGAACCTCATGTTCCGAAAGGTGGTGGAAGATATGGTGGCCAACAAGGAAGTCAATATTACGAGCCGTTATGAAAGTCTCCAGCGCAATAATGTGGTAGGAGACTTCCAGTTCATTGTGTTGGAAAAGTTCCTGTCACAGGATAATGAACTGCCCTTCCTGGAAAAAATCATCATGAAATTGTATTTTTGGGTCAAGACCATCAGTTTGAATGAAGAACGGGGATTTGGGCTGGAGCAGAGCAATGTCACCGTTGAAAAATTTCCTTTGATTGTGGCCCCGGTGAGCAAACTGAAACTCAACCGGATATTCCCGGACGAAAAGTAACCCCGGTGGCACGGGCGGGTTTCAGGTACATGCGCATTTCTCCCCCATCCTTCGGCACTGCCAGCCCCTGGATGGAGCAATGCACACTCCCTAATCAATTATCTTGTATTCAACCCTGCTATATATCGTCGGAGCCTATCTGCTAATTCTTCTGGTAATTTATTTCACCCAGGACCGGTGGATATTCAAGCCGGAGAAATTACACCCCGATTTTCAGTATGCATACGATGTCCCTTTCCGGGAGTTATTCTTTGATGCGGAACCCGGCGTGAGGATCAACGGCCTTCATTTCTATGTGAAGGATCCGCTGGGACTTGTCCTGTACCTTCACGGGAATTCAAGGAGCATCAAGGGTTGGGCCAAATATGCCAAGGACTTCTCCCGCTACCAGTATGATGTGGTACTGGTGGATTACCGGGGGTTTGGCAAGAGCACCGGGAAACGGGGTGAGAAGGCCATGTTCAGGGACATGCAGTTTGTGTATGGCGAACTGGCCAAAACCTATGGGGAAAATCACATCATTGTGTATGGAAGAAGTTTGGGAAGCGGCTTTGCCGCCAAACTGGCCAGTGAGCATACCCCGCGCTACCTAATTTTGGATGCTCCCTTTTACAGTTTTCGCGGGGCCGTACAGCGACTGCTTCCCCTGCTGCCGGTCCGTTTGGTGCTCAGGTACCGTCTGCCTACCTACAAATGGCTGACCCTGGTTAAATGCCATACCTATCTGATCCATGGCACGAGGGACCTGCTGATTCCGATCCGGCAGAGCGAAAGGTTACGGGATCTGAATCCGGACAAGATTACCCTGATACCTATTGAAGGGGGGAAGCATAATAACCTGCCTACCTTTCCGCAATACCACAATTTTTTAAAAGACATCCTGGCACCCTGAACCCATGATGAAGCACATTAGACCCTAACCCGAATATGATTTCAATCTATCCATTTTTCCTGTATTTCCTGGGAGGATATCTCCTGGTAGGGGTAGTTTTATTCCTGCTCCAGAAAAGGTTGATATTCCAGTCCCGGTCCCTGTCTCCTGATCATGTGTTTCATTTTGAAATCCCGTTCCGGGAAGTCAATATTGCGCTGGGGGGAAAGGACAATCTGAACCTGATCCGGTTTTATGTGGAAGAGTCCTCGCCCAGGGGACTGGTACTTTACTTCCATGGAAACCGGGACAACGTGGAGCGGTATGCGCAATATGCCAGCCATTTCACGAGGAACCATTATGAAGTCTGGATGGTAGACTTCCCGGGGTATGGAAAATCCACCGGCAGGCAGACGGAAGAAAATTTTTATTTTCAGGCGAGGGAAGCCTTTAGGATAGCACAGGAAAAGTTTCCGCAGAACCAGATCATCCTTTACGGAAAATCCCTGGGTTCGGGTGTGGCCTCCTATCTGGCAAAAAATAGCCGCTGCAAGCGCCTGGTCCTGGAAACCCCCTATTTCAGCATGCCGGACCTGATGGCCAGCTATGCCCCCATCTATCCGGCCAGGGCCATGACCCGGATCGGATTTCCGGTAGGCCTGAATTGTGCTGCGGTGCAAGCCCCGATTTCCATTCTGGCGGGCAGAAAGGACCGGGTGATCCCTTACCGCTGCACCTTAAAGATCCGACCCTATCTCAAGACGGGGGATGAGTTCCTGGTGATCCCCAAGGGTACCCATCACAACCTTTCCGAATTTCCGGAATTCCATCAACACCTCGCGCATATACTTTCGCAATGAGGGATCATCCCACCCTGAAGGCCGTAAAATAATAGTTGTTGGCAGCCCCGATACATTCCAGCGGAAAATACCAGGCTTCGGTAAACTGGCGAAAGGCCATAAATTCGTGGGTGGGGACCACAAATTCATCAAAGAAAATAATATCTCCCTTTTTGAGATAGGGGGCAAGGCTCCCCAGCACAAACAGGGTCGCTGTATAGAGGTCGGCGTCCAGCATGATGATGGTCTTTTTATCCGGCTGGAAGTTGCGCAAAAACCCGGGCAGGGTGTCCTGGAAAAGACCCTGGAGGAACTCTCCCCGGGAGTCTTTGATGGCAGGCATATGATCCAGGTTATGGAAGGTGCCCTTTTTATAGAGGCCAAAATTCTCGGGCAGGCCTGTAAAGGTGTCAAATCCGTAGAACCGGGACTGGGGCTGGGTGTTTTGGGTCATCCACCAGTTGAAGGAATGCCCGTCGGCCACCCCGAATTCCAGGTAATTCACGGGAGCGTCCAACCCTTCCTTTTCCAGAATATTTTGGTAGAGTTCATATCGTTTCAGGTAATTCCAGCGGGTAGGAAAATCATTGTAGGCGATCTTGCGATGTTCGGAAGCCCATTTGGAAAGCCGGGTCATCCAGATCACTTGCTGAAACAGGCCCGTGAAAGGAGCGAAGAATACATGCATCCTTAGGCGGATGAAGGTGGATTTGAGAAACCGGATAATGGTAAATTTCATCGGGCAAATATACCGTTCTAAATTTCCTTAAGTGCGACTCCCTCTGCCGTTACCGAAAAATTGTATTTGGCTCCTATCTTGAGGGCGTAATTTTCTTTTGTATGACTTACCGGAAAATCAAAGCAGGTGGGGAAGGTAAATTCTGCCACCTGGTCGCGGATGACTTCCTCTACCTGCTGGCCGAAGGGGTTGACGGTATCTTTCATTTCGGTAAACTTGCCTATTATGAGTCCTTTAAGTTTTTCCAGTTTCCCCTTTCTTTTCAGCTGCAGCAGCATTCGGTCCACATTATAGATATATTCCCCCACGTCTTCGAGAAAAAGAATCTTGTGGTCAAAATTCATTTCGGATTGGGAGCCTACGAGGTGGGCGAGCAGCGAAAGGTTTCCGCCTACCAGGGTGCCGGTCTGTTCGCCTGTCCGGTTAAAATCATGGGCGGAGGTATGGTATTCTGCCTTGAGACCTATCAGGGCATTGTGAAGACTCTGGATGTAGTCATTACCAGACTCCCCGTCATTAAAAGCCGCTGCCATGGGACTGTGGAGGGAGGCTACCTTGTGGCGGGCAAACAGGTGGGATTGCAATACCGTGATATCGCTAAAGCCGATGATCCATTTGGGATGTTTGAGAAATTTCTTAAACGAGATCCCGTCAATAATCCGGCTCAGTCCATACCCTCCCCTGGCGCAGAGGATGGCCCGGATTTTTTTGTCGTCCATCATTTCCTGAAGGTCTTCCAGTCGTTCTTCGTCCGTTCCGGAAAAATAGTGATATCGTTGTCCCAGGGTTTTGCCCGGCAACACTTCAAATCCCCATTCGGAAAGGGTTTCCATGGCCATTAACGCTTTTTCAAAGGGCATAAATCCGCTGGGGCAGATGACTCCAATGCGGTCACCGGATTTCAGGTATGGTGGAATGACGGCCAATATTCAATCAATTCAAAATAGCGGGAAGATTAGCGGCACTGTGGGAAGCAGTCCATCGAATCAGTGCCCAAAGTACGAATTAAATATATTGGGAAGTGAACGACCACGTTCAAAGAACGTGGCATCGTAAGAATCAGGCGTAGCCTTCTCTAACGATCTTTTCCTGCTTCTTCGCCCCGACTAATGCCGGCAACTCCACAGGCCCTTCGGTGCGTCCCACACCTGTATTTTTCTTCAGTATATTTACCCTGTAGGCTCCTGCTTACTCGGGAACTCTTAATCACTCCATTCATCTCCCCCTTCACCAGACCTTACACCACCTCTTTCCCTTTGCCAAACCTCGGAATCCTGAGCCCAACTCCTTTTGTATTTCCGTGGGATACAATCGATAATTTACTACCTCTTGCATTTGCCAAAATTAATTCATCTTTGCATCAAAACCTCTCCTCACCTAATTTAGAGTATCTGCATAGCAGTTAAGGACATAACCACCTGCAAAGCAGGTGGATTTCTGAGTTATATTAAATTTCCCGCAGAATCACTGAATTTTCCGTTACTGCGAGCTCGTGCCTCATGCCGCATTTCAGGGCGTAATTAATTTTTTCATGTCCCACCGGAAAATTGAAGCAGACCGGAAACGAAAACTCCTTTACTTTTTCCATCACGATTTCCTGTATGGACCTCCCAAATTCTTCGCCCGGGTCATCGGGCCGGATGTGGGTAAATCCTCCGACGATCAGCCCGGTGATCT
>JAJXYG010000228.1 GCA_021780705.1 Bacteroidota bacterium | reverse complement strand
GGAGGGAATCGCCTTGATCCCGTACAGGTCGGAAGTGGCATTTTGCCATCCTTTCAAATCAGACACCTGGTGCCAGTCCAGGTGGTCGTCCTTTATCGCTTTTTCCCATTTTTGTTTATTGAGGTCATAGGATACCCCGTAGATGGTAAATCCATGGTCTTTAAAGCGATTATAGGCAGCTACGATAGAGGGATTTTCCCTGCGGCAGGGACCACACCAGCTGGCCCAAAAGTCTACCAGTACATATTTTCCTTTGAGAGAATGCAGGCTCAGCTTTTTGCCTTCGGGTGTATTCTCGGTGATCTCAGGGGCTTCCTTACCTATAGCCACCCGGCTGTACACCTTAATCATCTTCTCCACTTTTTTGCCTAATATGGATTTCTTTACCCCAGGAGTCAACTCCCGGTAAAGGGGAGCTACCTCACTGGCCTCGGCATAGTAGGCGTAGTTTTCCAGGATGGCGATGGCGCTCATTTCGGATTGAGGATGGCTCTTTACAAAGGAAGTTACGATCTTGCGCTTGGCATCCAGAATCTTAAAATCCACTTCGTCCAGGCTATCCATCACCCGGACATTGCCTGCCTTGTGGGCCGCTTCATACACCTGGTCACTGGCGTTTTCCCAAGCGGTCACCTCCCGCATCTGGTCCTTCAGGACCTGGTTGTCGCGGTTGATTGCGGATCCTTCTACCACGGCGGATTTGACAGAATCGCCCCGATCGGAGATCCGCAGCTTTCCGGGCTCGACATAAAAAGCAAGGGCATCGTTAGTGCGGCCCAAAAGAGATAGGGTGGCATACTGGGGCTCCTTTACCGTGCCATAAAAGGAGAAGTTCCCCTGTTGAATTTTGGCGCTGTCGATTACGACCTGGCCAGGCTTATAGACCACCAGTTCGACGACCCCGGATTGAATTTTGTCCAGATGTCCATCCAGCGTGAAGGTGGAGTCCTGGGCAAAAAGCCCGCAGGTGGGCAGATATAGCACTGCAATGAACAGGTAAATTTTCTTAATCATCAATATTATAGTTTTGGAATTTGGAAGATACATCCTTTTTCGGACAAGGGTATCCCATCCTTGTTAAATGAAAGTATCCTTATATGGCCGGCGGTTCAGCAGCGCTCAAGTACCACGGCACTTGCGCCACCGCCCCCGTTACAGATACCTGCAGCCCCGTATTTTGCATTGTTTTGCTGTAATATATTAATCAGCGTGACCAGAATCCGGGCTCCGCTGCACCCCAAAGGGTGTCCGAGAGAAACCGCCCCGCCATAGGCATTCACCCTTTGAGGATCCAGTTTCATATTTTGGGTATTGACGATCCCCACTACACTGAAGGCCTCATTGAGCTCGAAATACTCAATCTGCTCCATCGTCAATCCTGCCTTGGCCACTGCCCTGGGCAGGGCCAGTGAGGGAGAGGTAGTAAACCATTCCGGTACCTGCTCCGCATCAGCATATCCGATAATTTTTGCAAGGGGTTTGAGCCCCAGGGATTTCAATTTTTCTCCGCTCATGAGTACCAGGGCCGCAGCACCATCATTGATGGTACTGGCATTGGCTGCCGTCACACTCCCCCCCTTTTCAAAGGGTGATTTCAATTCCGGAATCTTGTCAAATTTTACATTGAAGGGCTCCTCATCCCTGGTCATTTTCAGCGGCTCACCTTTCCTTTGCGGGATCTCCACCGGAGTAATCTCCGCATCAAATTTCCCTTCGGCGATCGCAGCCTGGCTCCGCTTATAGCTTTCAATGGCGAACTGGTCCTGTGCTTCCCTGCTGATGTGGCATTCCCGGGCACATAGTTCTGCGGCATTGCCCATGGCATAATCATTGTATACATCGGTGAGCCCATCTTTTGCCATTCCGTCAATCAGCTGGGCATTGCCGTATTTATTACCCCACCTAAGGGAGGGAGCATAAAAGGGAACGGCACTCATATTTTCCATGCCTCCGGCTACCACGACCGACGCGTCTCCAAGCAGAATATCCTGCGCCGCGTGCATGACTGCTTTCATTCCACTGGCGCATACCTTGTTTACAGTGGTACAACATACATTTTCGGGCAAGCCCGCAAATATGGCTGCCTGCCTTGCAGGCGCCTGTCCCAGGTTGGCCTGCAGGACACAGCCCATGTACACTTCTTCGATTGTATCCACCGAAATTTGGGCCCGGTCTACCGCAGCACGAATGGCGGTAGCCCCCAGCCTGGGTGCAGGAATATCTTTAAGCGCGCCTCCAAAACTCCCTATGGGAGTTCTCACTGCAGAGACGATATATACCTCTTTTTTTTCCATATCAATTTTTTACCCTACAAAGATAACAAAGACTGCTCTATCGGTTTAGAGACAAATAGAAGGGGCAATTATTTCAGAAATTCAATGATTTTATTTTATTTTACCCGACAAAACCCAAACCATAAACTCAAAGACTAATGGCCACCTTTACTACCAAACAGTTCACCACCATCCTCATCATAACCGGAGTAATCCTGGTTTTGCTTGCCAAACTCTTTTTGTTCGCAGGAATGTAATTGCTCCCACCGGCGGCTGGTTTTCAGGGTATAGGAAGGGTCCCCCTGCCTCAAATTCCTGTTTTTTCAGATTTATTTCACCCCGAATCGGGCATTTTCCGTGGTCCCGGGGGCAAGGAATTCAAAAAATTGAAAAAACAATCGCCATTATTTCTACTTTTGGAGACGATGATCACCCAGGAAACGATACAGCAAATTGTCAACCGGATTGACATCATTGAAGTAGTGGGTGCTTATGTGAAGCTTAAGAAAAGAGGGGTCAATTATCTTGGGTTGTGCCCCTTCCACAACGAAAAAACCCCCTCCTTTACCGTCTCCCCTACAAAGGAAATTTATAAATGTTTTGGCTGCGGACGCAGTGGCAACACCATCAGCTTTCTGATGGAACACGAAAAGTTCAGTTATGTGGAAGCCCTGAGATGGCTGGCCGCACGGTATAATATTGCCGTGGAGGAAACCGAAACTTCCCCTGAATTCAAGGAACAAAGGCAGACGGCAGACAGCCTGTATATTATTAATAAGTTCGCCCAGCAATTTTTCTCCCAAAGCCTGCACGAGAGTGAGGAAGGAAAATCGGTGGGGTTGAGTTACCTGAAGGAAAGGGGATTTCGCCAGGAAGTGATCCGGAAATTCGAACTGGGATATGGTCCCGAAACCAGGGATGCCTTTGCGAAGGCTGCACTCGAAGCCCAATTTAGCAGGGAACTGCTTTTAAAAACCGGACTGGTGGTAGAAAGGGACCAAACCCTACAGGACAATTACAGGGGCAGGATCATCTTTCCTATTCACCATCCCACCGGAAAAATAGCAGGATTTGGTGCCAGGATCATCCGAAATAATGACCGGGCTCCCAAATACATCAACACCCCGGAAAATGAGATCTACCTGAAAAGCAAGATCCTTTACGGATCCTATTTTGCCAGACAGGCCATTGACCGGGCAGATGAATGCTTGCTGGTGGAAGGATACACCGATGTACTGGCCCTCCATCAGGCAGGAATCGAAAATGTGGTGGCCAGCGGGGGCACCTCCCTGACCATAGACCAGCTCAGAATCATCAAGAAGTATACTTCCAATCTCACCATATTATACGACGGTGACCCGGCTGGGATCAAGGCAGCGCTGAGGGGGCTTGATCTTGCCCTGGAGGAAGGACTGAATGTAAAAATGGCGCTGTTGCCTGACCGGGAGGACCCCGACAGCTTTTTACGCAAGTATGGAGCGGCGCGTTTTACTGAATTTATAAGAACCGAAAAAAAAGATTTTCTTTTCTTCCAACTGGAACAGTCCCTGCTCGAAGCGGGAGACGATTCCAACAAGAGATCTGCGGCCGTCAACCGGATTGCGGAAACCATTTCCCGGATCAACAAGGCAGAAGACTTTGTAAAACAGCAGGATTATATCCGAAAGACCGCAGAATTGCTTTCTATTGATGAGACAGGGTTGCATACCCTGGTCAACAAACACATCCGGGAAAGACTCACCCGGGAAGAAAAGCGTACTTCCTCTCCTGAGATCGAACAGGTACCCATTCCGGGTTATCCCACCTCAGAAGGCCAGGAGGATATGGAGGCCCTGGAACTCCTGGGAAAGGAAGAAACCAATGAAAGAGCGGTGGTCAGATGCCTGCTGGAATTTGGACAAATGGAATGGGAACCGGGTACCAAGGTGGCCGATTACCTGCTCAGTGAATGGATAGATGAGGAAATGATTACACTTTCTCCGCTTCAAAAGATCGTCTCGGCGTACAGCACCCTACACGCCGAAAACATGGAACCTACTGCCAAGAATTTTCTATACGGGGATGACCAGGAAATCAGCCGGCTCGTGGTATCCCTCATTGAATTCCCTTATGAAATAAGCCCCAACTGGATGAAACAGTATGAAGTCACTGTCCCGACCCGGGAGGATAATTACCGGCAGGAAATCACCTCTTCGCTAAAGTACCTGCATCTGAAAAAAATAAAAAAACTGATTTCCCAAAATCAAAAGGAGCTGGAAACCGCCACCAGTCCAGATCGTCAGAAATTCCTGATGCAAAGCCATATTCACTTAAAGGATATGGAAGCTCAAATCACCCAGGAACTGGGGGTGGTAGTGCTGAAGTGAACTACCCTGCCCATGTCAGAGTACCCATTGGCTCCCTGGGTCACGACGGTATCCCATTTTTCCGAAGGTTTACCGGGCAAAGTCTGATTGAAAATCCCCGCGAATCCGCTCCATTGGGGGATTGAAATATCCAAACCTGAGTTGGGGAAACTCTTTTCTGAGCTTCGACATCATCTTGCGGATTCCCAGGGAGGGGCCGGTTTCAATCACATGGACGCTTTCCAGATACCAGTCCGGGTCGATATTAAAATTGCGCCATTGAATCATTTTCAGTCCCGTCTTTCGGATCAGGTCCCTAAGGGCTTCATATTCTTCCAGGGAATCCGTCATTCCGGGAAATACAAAATAGTTGATACTGGTCCATCCTCCATAGGAGTTCACGACCTTCAGGCTCTGGACCACATCCGCAAAACTATAATTGTTGGGCCGGTAATAGGGGGTATACACCTGCTCCCGGGCGGAATTCATACTCACCCGGATGCTATCGAGCCCCGCCTTGCAGAGTTCCTCTACCGCACTGGGATCACTGCCATTGGTATTGATATTGATGGAGCCCTTATCGGTATGCTTTCTTATTTCCAATATTGCCTCCCTAATCGTCGGCCACATCAAAAGCGGTTCCCCTTCACACCCCTGGCCAAAACTTACGATTGGAAACGGCGCCGAAATCAAATGAGGTACGGTATATTCCACAATTTCGGCCGCCGTGGGTTTGAATAAGAGCCGTTCCTGTGTGGAAGTGATCGATTCCTGCTCGGGCTGAAAAGATATGCAGCCAATGCAATTGGCATTGCAGGCGGGTGAACTCGGTATAGGGCATTCCCAGCGGCCGAGAAAATAATTCCGGGCAGCCGGACAGTGATAAGTCAGACAACAATTTTCAGCCAGGTGTTTTACCAGCCGGTTATGCGGGTAGGCGGCCAGGTAATGGTCAACTCCCTCCTGAATCCTGGTTTCATCAAATCCTTCCGGAAGCTGGCGGATGTCATTTTCAGTTTTTACAGCAGTAACATAAAACTGGTCCTTGTACCAACCTACTGCCGTATAGCAAAACAGGGGAAGTGTAACTGCCTCCGGAAATGTTTCATAGGCTGCCAGATAAGTGCCGGTAAAGGCAGGCGGAATAAAGGCGGCCACAGCCCAACCTTTTTCGCAGAGCCTCATTTCACCGGTCTTCACGTCAATTCCAATTCCCCTCCTTTCAGGTAATTCATAGAGTTGTCCCCCGGAAGGAAGCGCAATCCATTCCCCGGGGTCAGGGACGAGTGCATCCCAGCCCGAACGGCCGCAGGCCAGCAGGGAGGTATCTTCAAAGATATTCCCATTACCATCTGAATATAATATGTAAGGACTTTGCTTCAATTCGGAGGTATTTTTAAAATCGTCAGGAATTTCCAGAAGGGGTCTCTCGCAGCCGGGTTTGCGCAAACTGATTAAAGTCTCTTTCACTGATCCGGGGATCCTCCTCAATTTCCTGCTGAAGAAGTTTGTTGTTTTTGAAATCGAGGGTCAGAATTCCATCCCGCAGCTTTACATTGTTCAAGGAATTCCATTCAATTTTTCTGCCGGGAAAATGCAACTTGCGGATACAGCCGTCCTCAAAGACCAATTCTATCTTCTGCATGGAAAGATAGTACATCCCGCCCAGAATCAGGCTCAACCCGGCTGCCCAGTAATGTTGCAGGATGACCCAGCACCCGGCAATGATCAGAAAAGCAAAGGGATCAAAATAGAATTCCCCATGGGTCTTTCTCTGGATTACCCAGCGGTAAATAATGTAGATGAACAGCAGGGCAAAACTCAGGGTTGCATTCCAAAACTGGGTATCAGAAGTGGAAATAAATACAAAAGCCGAAAGGTTAATTACTACCAGCAATAACGCAGTAAAGCGATAAGACCGGAGTTTGGGGTTTTTAAGTACCATTTCAAAGGGCGGCATGGGCTTGTCGGTTTTCAACTGCCAACAGATTGCACAATTTATAGAGCACCCGGGCTCCCACATTTTCATCCCATTCATTTTGGCTTATCCCGACCTCACTCAAATCAAATCCCAGCAACTTGCGGCCACTTTGTAGAAGTTTGCGCAAGAGATAAAAGATCTGTTCAGCCTCAAATCCTCCCTGAACGGGCGTACCGGTATGAGGACAGAGTTTGGGATCCAGTCCGTCGATATCGAAACTAAGGTATACCTGCTCCGGCAAGTTGCCGATGATGTCATCGGCCACGTCTTTCCACGAGGCCCCTTCATAGGCTCTTTGCTTCAGGGCATAATCAAAAAAGGTGACCACCCTCTCCGAATGGTTCCGGATAAAATCCAGTTCCCCGGGGGAATAATCCCGGATCCCGATTTGTACCAATTTTTGCAACTGGGGGATTTCCTTCAGTGCGTTATACATGATGGAGGCGTGGGAATAGGTGAAGTTTTCATAAGCTACCCTTAAATCGCAATGGGCATCAATCTGTAAAATTCCAAAATCCCCATACACTTCCCCGATCGCCTTCATAAACCCCAGCGGGGTGCTATGGTCCCCACCGATCAGTCCTACCCTTTTACCCTGTCTGAGCAGCTCAATGGTCTGGTTATACACCCACTGGTTCAAAAATTCACTCCCCTCATTGACCTCCTTAATAATCTTGCACATGAATTTATTCTCCTCCATGTCATCTCCCTGGGAAATATAATTGATGAATAGCTCGGCTTCCCTTCTGAGATAATCACTTTTCATCAAAATCTTCTTGTCCATATCCCGCATGAAAAATCCACGCTTCCACCCTTCAGGATTGTCACAGTCCGTCAGGTCTACCTGAAGGCTGGCCTTGGCGATGTGTTCAGCAGCGCGGGCCGTACCTGCCTGGTAGCTTACGGTGACCTCCCAGGGAACCGGCAAAAGTACCACCTGGGAATCCTCTTCCGTAAAGGGCAAACCAAATATGTTGTTGTTGGGATTTCCGGCTGAATTAGGGTCAAAATTTGAGATATCCTCCATTGCCACAAAATTTTTTGAGGGTGCAAAGATAGTTCAATTGAGGTTCAGTACACGTCCTTATCCATTAATCCTGCCAATTCCTCATCACAGGCTGCCAGAATCATCTACCGCATCTGGACCGGTCTGCTCCCGGGATCCGGTAGGAGTCTACCGAGGAGAGACACCTTTATGTACCTGGCAGATACCTGGCCGGAGTGGGGCGGTTCGGGATCAGATGGGCCACAGCCGTTTACACATTAAGAATCCCTGCGTGCCAGGGCCCTGACAGACCTGGTTTAGGGTTAGACGAATTTTTATAGAGGTGGGCTGGCGCATCCGGGTGATCTTCATCATATGATGGAATGGGTTGAAAACATGCCTAATACTATCATAAAAGGGGATACTTATTAATTATTTTGAAGTAGATTTGCGGTTCAAATTGGTTGTATGAAAACTTCTAGTATTATTATTCTGGTTGCCATTGCCGCTGCCATAGGGGTATTGCTCATGTATTCGGTGGATTTTTCCACGTATGATACAATCAGTTCTGCTATGCACAAACAAGGCAAATACGTACACCTGATCGCCAGACTGGACCGGGAGAAGCCCATTACCTATGACGCGGTAAAGGATCCGAATTATCTATCTTTTTATGCAGTGGACAGCCTGGGAAATACCGCTAAAGTTATCTATCACAATCCCAAACCACCGGAATTGGAACAGAGTGAACGGATCGTACTGAAGGGGAAGATGGAAGGGGATGTTTTCCAATGCGATGATATACTAATGAAATGTCCATCCAAGTACAAGGACAATAAGAAAGTGTTGGAAAAATCCGTCTCACAATACTAATCACTACTATGAAGTTTGTAGGGGAACATCTCATACCGGGACAAGTCGGTCATTTTTTTGTTTTGCTGGCCTTCGTTGCCTCGCTGATCGCATCCATTTCTTATTTCTATGCCACCTTTCTTAAGGACGAATCTGAGAAGCACAAATGGGTAGTTTTTGCCCGGGGGGCGTTTATCATCCAGGCGGTTTCGCTTTTCACTGTTTTTTTCACCATCTATTACATCTGTTCCCATCATTATTTCGAATATATCTATGCCTATAAGCATGCCTCCAAGGAGCTGGAACCCAAATACCT
>JAJXYG010000358.1 GCA_021780705.1 Bacteroidota bacterium | reverse complement strand
CGATATAGGCGGCCCTTGCATTGAAACTGAAATGGTTTCCCACGGTAGCTTTGATTCCACCATAATATTGGACCTGTTTGGTATTCCTTAGGAAGACAGGATCCTGCATATATGGATTGGTTCCGCTCAGTGTCCTGAAACTGTTAGCAATATACCCTCCAATCCAACCGGCCTGAATCATCAGGATATTCTGCTTCAATTTTGCTTCCGCATACAGGTTGGGAAGAATCGACACTTCATTATTATTCCAGGAAGGGATTATGCCGCCATGAAAAGTAAATTTGTCACTGTAATAGGCAAATTCAGGCGCAATTTGGAACAGGTTATTATTGATCTGTAGTGAGGAATCCTTGTTCTCATATTTGTCCAAATTGGCGGTGATGTTAAGTTTGAAGGAGACTGCATCACTGAACTTCTTCTCAGCAGGCAAATTGAGAAGCAGGTTGGTTTCCGCCGCATGGGTTTCCCTTGAGAAAGCATGAACTTCCATGTGAGGATCATAACTGATTTTCAGGTCATTGGATTCCTTGTTGCGGATTCCAACCCCTGCGGAAAGATCCTGGTAGCTTCTGCGAATGGAGGACTTGGCAAAACTATCCAGAGTGTGGTCATACCCGTACTGGTAATATTCGTGTTGGGCAAAGCCCGCATTGGCATAGATTTCGTTTTTGGGAGTATATACACTGCCTGAGGCCCCCACGTTCATTTCACTGAAATCCTGGTTTACAATATTTCCCCGGGAGGATATATAACCTCCGTACACATTGAGGAGGTTCTTTTTCCCATCCCCAAAACTGAAGGCCCCGTTAACATATGGGGTGGTGAAACTGCCAAATCCCAGTTTCAACTGATTCCGGTCCCCCAGGTGCAGGGATGTATCCATATCAAGCGCCAGAGCCTTCAGGGCAATTGGTTGATAGGCGAAATACAGGTTCTGCGACGGGATGTGATAGGAAAGTGTGGGCCGGGTAGAATCTGCCGGCATGGGTGCTGCATACAAATTGATCTTGACCGAAGGCCTCAGGGAGGGCTTGTAGGAAGAAGTAATCTCAATGGTTTGTCTTTTGGACGAGTCTCTCTGGGCCACCAGCGCTGTGCACGAAAAGCTCAACACGGCTGTAAGTACCATAACCTTTTTCATATTCTTCAGGGAAAAAGTCATATAATTCGTTTTATTTAATGAGTCCCGGTATTCTATTTATTTGGTTGGCGGATTGGATTCCACCTTGGAATTTTGCTGCTCCTCGCTGATAGCCATATTTAATTTATCCTGGGCTTCTTCCTTTAATTCAGGAATGACTGCATTTTGGGCCACGCTCTGGTAGGTAGCCTTCGCGTTGAAGTAATCCTTTTCTTCCAGGTAGACGTCCCCGAGGAGTATATAGGCCTTTGCCACCCAATAATCATAGGAGCCGGTCACCTTAATTACCTCCATCGCTGCTTTTTCTGCAGAAGGCAACCGTTTCAGGTGCAGTTCGCAGTAAGCAATTTCATATCTGGCCTGTGCTCCCCATTCAGACCGGTTGATGGCAGCCACATTTCTGAAGGCAGCTATGGCTTCAGGCAATTGATTGTCCATTTCCAGTGATTTCCCCAACACAAGGTTTGCGATGGCCTTGTCGTCGGTGCTAATCCCTTTTTTGGTGAGCAGATCCTCTGCAATTTTGTTTGCCTGGGCAAAATCACGGGTCTGATAATCGCTTCTGACCAAACCGCGCAGGGCTTCTAGCTCGTTATCCGGGGTAGTTGCCAAATCCAGCAACTTGGAGAAATATACTTTCGCATTGGCATAATCCTTAAGATCAAAATAGCAAATCCTGGCCGCGTTATAGGCCGCCCTCTCGCCAAATGGATTACTGCCCATATTCACGACGTTTACATATCCCGTAAGGGCATTTTGCCAGTCCTTGCTTTTGGAATAACATTCGCTTCTGTAAAAATTGGCCTGAAGAATGTAAGCCCCTTGCGGGAAGGCATTCAGGTAATTGGAAAAGGCGGTAATGGCACCGCTGCAATCGTTATTAGTGTATTTTAATTCTGCGGCGGCATAGGTCACAGAGTCCGCTTCGGTAGCGCTGACCACCTTACCGGATTTTTGCATGAATTTCAAATAATCACCCGGGCGTCCCACTTCAATATAAATATTCTTCATATTGTCCATGGCTTCACTGGCTTCCTCTGATTGCGGATACTGGCCCAACAGCTTCTCATAATTCTGCAAGGCCGCATCATTATTGTTCATATTATAATAGCACAATCCAAGCTTCAGATACACTTTGGGGTACTGGGCAGTTGCGGTCTTGATCTGAAGGATGTCATTGAGATAAGGGATGGCATCCCTGAACCTTTCCTGCACCATATAGGCATTGGCAATCTGCAAATATGCATCAACGACCAGGTCGCTTTTAGGATACCTCCTAATTAGTGAATTGAGGGTATTGACCCGCTCCCCGGGGTGGTTAATCCCGTTAATCAGCGCTATCTGATAGAGCGCATAATCACTTTCGGGAAGCGCATTGTCCATCACTTTCTGATACATCGCTCTGGCCTGTCCATAATTCTTTTCCATGAAATAGCAATCAGCCGACCTCACATAGGCATCCTGCTGAATGGAGGTGGATACCGGAGTAATAGTCTGGGCTACCCTCCTGAAGTTCTCCAAAGCAAGCGGATAATTTTCCAGATTGAGGTAACAATAACCAAGCGTATACCGGGCAGCTGCCGGATTGGCTTCCCCCCACCACCCTCCTATGAGCAAATAGGCACTCATGTATTTGATGGATTCATCATATTGCCCCAACCGGTACGCAACCTCCCCTTTCCAAAAATGCGCAAACGGTAGCACCTCCCCGGCATTAGGATCCCTCATAATTTTATCCAACAGGTCGTCCGCCTCGTTGATTCTGCCATCGTTTATTTCATCGGTAGCCTTTCCAAAAAGAATCCTGGGGTACACCCGCTTCATATTTGGGGTAGGATTGCCAAAAGAGGCATATAAGGCCAGTGCGTCGTTATAATTATTGGTATTGGCCAGCAATTCAATCAGGATCTCCTTAGCCTCATTGGCATAGGCTGAACTGGGATACAGGTTAATAAACTGGTTCATGGAATGAAGGGCCACATCCTGGTATCCCAGTTCATAGGAGAGCTTGGCATAATTGAAACGGGAAATTTCCTGCTGCTGCCGGTTGCTGTTGTTGTTAGCACAATATAAAAATGCGCTCCGGGCATTTTCCTTTTGACCGATCCTGATGTAGAGATCCCCCAGCAGATACATGGAATTCTGCCCCAGGGAATCCTTTTCATTGCTGAGTTGCTTGAAGCCATTGATTGCCTTGTCCACCTGGTTTTGGTCATAATAACAGTAACTCAGTTCATACATTACTTCCTTGGATACCTTTTCACTGTTGTTCACATAAGTCTCCAATAACGGGAGGTCCCGGGCAAATTGCTTCTTTTCAAAATACAACTGTCCCACAAGCAAACTAAGGTCATTGCGGTAATATATATCATTGCGCAACAGTGCCTGGTTTCCGTACCGGAGGGCTTCATCCTTATTGCCCTGAAAATAATAGATCTGGGCTATGTAATAAGGTACCAGGTTGCGGTATTTGTCCTGATTTTCGACCTTTTGAAAGGAAGTCAGAGCCTCCCCGAAGTTCCGGTCCCTGTAACAAATAAATCCGTAGTAATAATTGGCATCGTAATAATATTTGTTGGAGGGCAACTGGTGAATTTCATTAAATAGGGGCTTGGCTTTTTCAAACTCTTTGAGGTTGAAGTAGGAATACGCCAGTTCAAATTTGGCATCGGCGATTTCATCATTGCTTAAGTTGTCATATCCCGCCCGCTCATAGGAGGCTGCCGCATCCGAAAAATCACTTTTTGCGAAATAATACTTGGCCAGCTGGTAACTCAGCATCTGCTGTCTGGGCTCATTATTGGCGGACAGGATATACCTCTTGGCCTCGCTTTCTGCCACAGACTGATTCAATTTCAGTCCGCAGACTATATAGTAATATTCCAGGTCCTGGTTAAGATAGGCATGACTGGACTGGGTATTTTCAGGAAATTGATCTTTAAGAGACCTTAGGATTGGATAGGCCAGGCTGTACTCATCCTTCATAAAGAATTCCTTTGCTTCCTTGAATTCTTTTTCCGGGTCAGTCACATTATAATTGGCCTGGCAAAAGCCCACAGCAGAGGTGATTAGCAGACCAAAGGTTATTAAAAGCCGATTCATGCGAGACAATTTTAAATTTTCAGATCCAAAATCTCCGGTAACAATCAAAAAGTAAACCAAATTTTCCCAGCAAAAGTACGAACAGGTCTCCAGTTATTTTTTCACAAAAAAATCCCTTTATAATAAAAGACTTTAAATTGCACCAATCTTTGTTAACACAATTGTAAAAATCCTTATGAAGAAATTACTATCCACCAAATATTCCCAGGGCGGATTTAACTTTTCCATGTTTATATTACGTGTAACCCTTGGGGTACTTCTTACCAGTCATGGGTATGATAAACTGGTCCATTTTGCTGAAATGAAGGGGCACTTCTTTAACTTTCTCGGTTTGGGCTCAGTGGTTTCCCTTTGCCTGGCAATCTTTGCGGAGTTCTTTTGCTCCCTGTTCCTAATTCTGGGCCTGTTTACGCGTTTTGCCGCCATCCCTATCGTCATCATGATGGGGGTAGTGGTATTCATGGTAACCCATGGTCAGATCCTGGGGCCAGGAGAGAGAGGTGCCATATATCTGGCAGCAGCACTTACGGTTCTCTTCAATGGACCGGGGAAGATCAGCCTGGACTCCATTTTGGGTAAGTAGCGGGATGGGGCGGCGTAAAATACCTCCCTGTCAATCGGCAAATCTTAACAAAACCTGTGACCGAACTATATTACGAAGACCAATGGGATTTACAAGCCAAACCCTAAAACAGTCCACCTTTCATGTTTACACATTCCACCCAGATTCGAGTTCATTATGCCCTTACCGACCAGATGGGCTTTGTTTACCATGGCCATTTTGCCCAATTTTATGAGATTGGAAGAACGGAAGCCCTCCGTAGCCTGGGCCTGACCTATAAGAGTATGGAATCTGAGGGAGTGATTATGCCGGTCATCGACCTGCACACCCGGTTCCTGCGACCTGCCAAGTATGACGACCTGATAACCGTCACGACCTCCCTGAAGGAAGTACCGGAAAACTCCCGTATTACCTTTCACGGGGAGATCTTCAACGAAGAAGGGGAATTGCTAAACAAGGGCACTGTAACCCTCCTTTTTCTGGATGCCAAATCCATGAAAAGATGCCCGCTTCCGGACCGGATAGCGGAACTGATTCAGGGGTATTTTTAGTCCCTTACCTTCCTGGAATGTATTGGGTACCTCTGCCTTCAGTATTTCTTCAGATTGAATGATTAATTTTATCAAAAAAGGGGTTGAAAATTCTCATTATTGAAGACGAAAAAGAGCTCAGCCAAAGCATCTCCGATTATTTGAAAAGTGAGGATTACGTCTGTGAAATAGCCGCTGACTTTCAAAAGGCCATCGAAAAGACCGAATCCTATGACTATGACTGCATCTTGCTGGATATTTCCTTACCAGGAGGGAGTGGCCTTGAAATCCTCCGGCAATTAAAACACAACAAGAAGCTCGATGGGGTCCTCGTAATTTCTGCCAAAGATTCACTGGATGACAAGATCACGGGTTTGACGCTTGGCGCTGATGATTACCTTGCAAAGCCCTTCCACCTCTCGGAACTCAGTGCACGGATTGCAGCCATCATCCGCAGAAAGAACTTCTCCGGAAGCAATTTGCTTCAATTTGAAGACGTCACGATTGATACCCTGGCTAAAACGGTAACTGTGGAAAACCGGGCTCTGGAATTGACCAAAAAGGAATACGAACTGCTCTTGTATTTTGTAAGCAACAAAAACCGGGTAATTTCAAAAAATGCCATTGCTGAGCATTTGTGGGGGGATGACATGGAAGGCAATCATGATTTTATTTATACCCACATCAAAAACCTAAGAAAGAAACTGTCCGAGTCGGGTCAGGGAGACCTGATTAAGTCGGTCTACGGCATGGGATATAAATTTTCCACCCCATGAAACTAATTTCCAGATACAACCGGGTAAATCTTCTTGTGACTACCCTGGTACTTTTGCTTAGCGCAGTCTTTTATTATTTTTTTGTGAAAGCCGTACTGGTCCATCAACTGGACAAGAGCCTTAAGACAGAGCAGAAGGAAATTACAGATTACGTCACTGCCAATCATCAACTGCCGGAGCCCTCTGATACCCGGGAAGAAAAGGAATTTTATGCTCCTGTTTCCGCTATGCAATACAGGCGAAAATTCAGCACGGTATCTCTCTATGACGCCCATAGAAGAGAGAATGTTCTTTTCCGTCAACTGGCCTTTACTGTCCTTGTAGGCAACCAAATATACCGGGCCGAAGTTTGGAAATCCCAGGAAGAAACCGAGGATTTGGTCAAACTCATTTCACTGATTACCCTTGGAATGGTCATTGTCCTGCTGGTCACTTTGCTATTGGTAAATAGATTGATTTTAAACAGGTTGTGGGAGCCTTTCTTTTCCACCCTCCATCAAATCCGTCATTTTAACCTTTCCGCCAGAAAGGACATTGCCCTTGAACCCACCCGTATCGACGAATTCAGAGAGCTGAACGGTGCCATCCGTCAAATGACCCACAAAGCATTTTCGGATTATGATGAAATCAAAAATTTTACTGAGAATGCCAGTCATGAAATCCAGACCCCTCTTGCTATTATAAAGTCCAAACTGGAATTGCTCAGCCAAGGGGAGAGCATTAATGAAAACCAGATGGATATCATTGAATCGGTTAGTGGAACAGTACACCGGCTTTCCAAACTCAATCAGTCACTGATCCTGCTCACCAAACTGGACAACCGGCAATTCAGTGAAAAGGAGACCGTCGATATAGGCAACCTGCTACTGAGGCAATTGAATCATTACGAAGAATTATTGCTGGCAAAAAAAATCCATCTCGACCGGCAAATCCAGGTTCCGACCCTGATTTCATTTAATGAAGCACTGGCTGAAATACTCATCTCCAATCTACTGACCAATGCGATCAAACATAATATCTCGGGGGGTACCATAAAGGCCTCCTTAGACGGCCAGCAATTGACCGTTTCCAATACCGGAAGGCCATTGTCAGCCCCTCCTGCGGTTTATTTTGAACGTTTTCAAAAGGATTCAATTTCCGGGGATTCGCTGGGACTTGGACTTTCCATCGTAAAAAAAATTTGTGACAATTATAATTTTACCCTGTCCTACCGATACGAAGACGGATTCCACGTGCTAAAGGTAAAATGGAATGCCAATTAAGGGGCTTCCTCTCTTCAAGCGCTTAATCCGGGGTACCTCGTTTTCGGGGCGGCATAATATAACCCTCTTCCTGATGCCGGTAAGGACAATCCTGCAAAGGCACTTCAATTTTCCCCCAGAATCGCAATTTAATTTTGCAAAATCAAAGAAATTATTCACCCTGAAAAAATGAGAATTATGAAATCGGTATTGGCGATCCTTCTATCAAGCACCTTTTTTTCACTTGCCCTAACTGCCCAAACCAGGCATGAGGGCAATTCACATGCTATTTCAGTACCTCATATCGTCCGTGTCGCCCTCTATAAGAATTTTCCTGAATCCAAAACCTATCATATAGTCTGGGAAAGGGAGAATGGAAATTACGAAGCCAATTGGGGTGGCAGAGATGGGGAAGCCAATTCCGCCCAATTTAATCCCCAGGGTGATTTTATAGAAATAGTTAAAGAAATCAGTTCCTCCCAATTACCCAAATCCATATTCCCCTACCTCAAGGCCCATTACCATTATTACCGATTGGGCGGCCTGGGGATAGTCAAGGACGCAAAGGGAATCACTACCTATGAAGTGGAAGTGCATGGAAAGGACATTATATTTGACCAGTCAGGAAAATTCCTGAAGGAAGAAAAATAATTTATAATATTGCCCCTCTGGACCGACCTGTCCTTCCAGTTTTATTGGCAGCTTATTTTATTTTCCCCATGAAAGTTACGGCCACCTTATTTCTATTCTTCCTCCTGGGACCTCAAAAAGTCTTTAGCCAACAAAAAGACCTCTCCTATTTCCTGAACCATTCCATTGAAAGTAGCCCCCAGATTTATGACCTGCACAACCAACTACTTTCCAATCGGGTAGATAGCCAGCTGATAATGGCGACCAATACTTTTCAGGTTACCGGCATTGGGAACGGTTTGTATGCCCCGGTAATCAACGGTGCAGGCTATGATGCCATTATTACCAATGGCCAGCAACTTACAGCCCTGGTAGGGGTAACCAAACAAATAAATACGGGCAAAAATCTTCGTATTGCATTTGAGAACCTTCAATTGCAAAGGGATTCTATCCGAATCACCTCCACGATTTCAGCTAAGGATATCAGAAAAGCAGTTACTGCCCAATATATTATTACTTATGGGGATCAGGAACAAATTAAAACCAGCAATGAGATCATCCACCTGCTTTCAAATGAGGACTCTATATTGAAAAAACTTACTCAAAATAACGTCTACAAGCAGGCCGACTACCTCTCCTTTCTGGTAACTTTGCAACAGCAGGAGCTTACGCGCAGCCAGATCCTTGTCCAATATAAAAATGATTATTCGACCCTAAATCTCCTGGCTGGAATCGTGGATACCGCCGTCCTACCCCTGGATGATCCGGAAATTAGCCTTGCTGGCA
>JAJXYG010000230.1 GCA_021780705.1 Bacteroidota bacterium | reverse complement strand
GTCATCCAGGAACGCAAGTTCAAGCGGGTCGGAGGGACCAAGGAAATGGATGTAGACGTCAGGATCATCGTGGCTTCCAATGAAAACCTCCGTGATGCCTACAAAAAGGGAAGATTCAGGGAAGACCTCTATCACCGGTTCAATGAATTTTCCATTCAGCTTCCTCCGCTGAGAAACCGGAAGGCCGATATTCCCCTGTTTGCCGGGTTCTTTCTGGAAAGAACCAACCGCGAACTGGGTAAACACATTAAGGGATATGAAGACGAAGTCATGCAGATGTTCCTGAATTATGGCTGGCCGGGTAACCTTCGGGAATTCAGAAATGTGGTGCGCAGGGCAGTATTACTGACGACCACTGACATGATTGACCGAAGCGTGCTTCCCTGGGAAATCACCAATCCGCAGTCTGGGATACAACCCGAACCGGCAACATCGCCGATACCTGATCCGGCGGGATTGACCAGGGAACCCGACCTCAAGGACATTGCGGCAAAGGCCGAATTTGAAACCATCATGAATGTGCTCAGGGAAGTGAATTTCAACAAGACCCGGGCCGCGGAGATCCTGAAAATTGACCGCAAAACTCTCTACAACAAGATCAAAATCTACCAGTCTCATTGACCAGCCTCCGTCAACCGGCCAGCGAAGAACCGGCATAAATACGCTGTACCCAGTCCTTGTATTTTTCTAAAATGACTTTTCGTTTAAGGCTTAGTTTGGGAGTCAGTTCCCCGGTCTCAACGGTCCAGTCCCGCGGCAGGAGTTCAAATTTTTTGATTTGTTCGACGTGGTTGAAATAGGCATTGTACTTTTCCACCTCTCCCTTCATTAACTGGATCACGGCTTCATTTCTTACCAGGGATTCATTGTCGGTGAAAGCGATCTGCTGGCGGGCAGCCCACTCTTTGAGATTGGTGAATGAGGGAATGATGAGGGCACCCACAAATTTTTCTCCTTCTCCCGTGATCATCAGATTTTCTATATAGGGTGATTCCTTCATCTTGTTTTCCAGCACAATGGGCGCTACATATTTGCCTCCGCTGGTTTTGAAGATTTCTTTCTTGCGATCGGTAATTTTCAAAAATCCCCCGGGCATCATCATCCCGATGTCCCCGGTCTTGAACCATCCATCGACAATGGCTTCTGCCGTCAGGTCCGGCCGTTTGTAATAACCCATCATCACATTGGGTCCCTTGCACAGGATCTCCCCATCTTCGGCAATCCTGACTTCCACATTGCGGATAACCGGACCCACGGTACCGAACATCCTGCCTTTCACCTCATAGTGATTTACACTGATTACCGGAGAGGTCTCCGTGAGCCCGTAACCTTCCGTGATGGGAAGGCCGGCTGCAGTGAAAATCCGGATCAGCCGCACCTGGCAGGCGGCTCCGCCGCTTACTATGAAGAGGATCTGGCCCCCGAGGGCTTCCCTCCATTTGCTGAAAATAAGTTTGTTGGCCAGGGAGAGTTGCAGATTATACCAAATCCCCTTGTTCTTGTTGATCTCAAATTTTTCGGCTACACTATGGGCCCAGAAAAATAATTTTCTTTGGATACCGGTAAGGGCCTCCCCCCGCTGCATGATCCTCTCATATACCTTCTCCAGCAGTCGGGGTACGGTGGCAAAAATATTGGGCCTGACTTCCCGGAGGTTGTCGGCAATGGTGTCCATGCTTTCGGCAAAATAGATCCCGGTTCCCTTGAACAGATACAGGTAAGAGACCATCCGTTCAAAAATATGGTTGAGAGGAAGAAAGCTCAGTGCCTTCAAATCATCTCCCGGGGGAAAGTATGGCATGGAGTCCATGACATTGCTGAGGATATTGCGATGGGACAGCATGACCCCCTTGGGCAGCCCGGTAGTCCCCGATGTATAGATAATCGTAGCCAGGTCTTCACTGTGAATGGCCCGGGCTTTCTCCTTCACGGTTTCTACCGCCTCCGGGTTCCCCAGAGTCAGGAGTTCCTTCCAGAAGGAAGCATTTTCAGTCCTTTCAAAAGAATAAATATATTTCAGGCTGGGCACCCTGTCGCGGATACTGCCTACCTTTTCTGCCAGGGCGGCATCGTTGACAAAGATGATTTCCACCATCGAATCCTGGAGTATGAAGGTCAGTTCATTTTCATTGATGGTGGGATACACCGGGGCAAGGGCAGCCCCGATCTGTTGTACGGCCATATCCAGCATGAGCCATTCCGGGCGGTTCTTGCTGATCAGGGCGATCTTGTCCTTGCCTTCAGGGGTATGGGACTCCTTTCCAAATCCCAGCGTGATCAGCCCCGCACTGAGCCCCGTGACAATTTCCTGAATTTCAGTGACCGCATACTCCTTCCAGCGCCCCTCCTCTTTGGCCGCCATGACGGGATGGGTGCATCCCTTTTGAATTTGCCATTCAATGCAATCAAACAATCGCGTGGGTGCAGTCATATTTGATTATTTTAGATGGGATATACCGATCCCTCTCATTCAGCCAGATAAAAATAAACAAAAGGCAGGGAATCCAAAGGGCTATTCCTCATTAATGATAGTATTCCCCCTTGGGGACACGGAATACGGTGCTTCGCTGGAATTTTCCAAATTCCGCATTCTCGCCCGGATGGGTGCTGATCCAGTTTTGGTATTTGGCCAGGTTCTGGCTGGTGCCGAAGATCCACTGGTTATATGCCGGAAATACGCCTTCTTCCAGGTATTGGCGCTCCTTGTTAAACAGGGCAAAGGGAAATTTTTCTGCATAGGTCTGATCCCAATCTAAAATAAAGCGGGTCCTGATCATGGTGAGCGTCTGCGCATCCAGGCCGTTCACTACCAGGTCATTTTGCTTGTTCATGACGGTCAGATAGGCAATCTCAAAATCATTTTTGCCCCGGGTATTGGCCAGCAGATTCTGGTCGGCAAATAATTTTTTATAACCGGCAAGCAGGATATCCTTGATCTCTGCGGTTCTGGCAGTAAAGGATTCCAGGTTAATGAAAATTTCCCCGTAAATCAGGCTCCATATCTTGTCGGTGGACAAATAATAGTACTTGCAGGCATTGTAATAATTGCCGGCAAAGGAGGGGTCTTCCTGGATTCCCTTTTCCCATAATTTGATGGCACCGTAATCCTGCTGGTTCCAAAGCATCTCGCCATAGTCATTGTATAAGGCCCCGTCATCGGGGTAATACTTGAGGGCCTTCTTATACAGTTTTTCAGCTTCCTTGACTTCCCCCATTGCCCGGTAAATGGTGCCTCCGATCTCATAGGTCTGGTCGTCGGCATTGTCCTTTTCCAAAAAGGGCCTCAGGGTAGCGATTGCCTTCTCGTTTTCTTTCTGCAGGTAATAATCAAAGGCCAGGTCCTTGGCAATTTCAATATTCTTGGGCGCCTGACTCAGCGCCCTGGACAAGATCAGGGAGGCATTGGCATAATCCCCCTGGCGCATGAACATCTCGCCATTTTCATGCAATTTTTCCACGTCTTCCACCTGGGACAGACTCCAAAGGGAAACCATGCACAATCCGGTTGCCAGCAAAAATCTTTTCATCATATAACGGCAAGGAAACCCCGTAGCTTGCCTCGGGGAGGAATTGCCGGTTCCTTTTTTTGGGTTAAAAAATGGTGAAATGTAGACTGGTAGCGGATCCCCGCTGTATTTAAAGGGGGAAGAATGACTCTTTTTATTTCCACTATCCGTAATTTTACATTTTCAAGTAATTGTCTGATTGGTGCCCGATGAATCTTTCCCTGAAAATAAAACTTCTGCCAGATTTCAGGCAACAGGAGTCTCTGAAAAAGACCCTGGCACTTTGTAATGATGCCTGTAACGAGATCTCCCAAATCTGTTTTGAAAAGAAAATCTGGAGCAGGTACGCGATCCACCATGAGATGTACTACCCGATTAAATCTTCCTATAAACTGAGTTCCCAGATGGTCATACGCTGCATTGCCAAAGTGGCCGACAGCTATAAATTGGATAAGAAAAGGCAGCGAAGCTTTAAAAGAGGGGGCTGTATTGCCTATGACAGCCGGGTACTTTCCTACTCTCACCAGGGGTCGGTAGTATCTATCTGGACAGTGGATGGCAGGATCAAAATACCCTTTAGTCGTATATGCCACGATCCCCAATATCTTGCTTTGATGAAAGGAGAAGCGGACCTGGTATTTAAAAAGGGCAAATTCTACCTTTCCCAGACGATCAAGGTTCAGGAGGAAGAGATGCGGGAAGTAGACAGTTTTATAGGACGAGATTTTGGAATCAGCGATATCGTAGTGACCTCGGACGGGACCCGCCATACGGGGGATTGGTTGCATGAATACAGAGAAAAGAGCGGGCGGATACGTAGTACCGTTCAGTCCAGGGGCACGAAAGGAAGCAAAAGGCTTTTGAAACGCACTTGTGGAAAAGAAAAGACTACGGCCAGGACCATCAACCACACCATCAGTAAGTCCATCGTAGCCTCTGCCCGGGCACAAGGCAAGGGGATATCGATAGAAGACCTGAGCCACATCCGACGAACCACCAAGAGGAGGAACAAGAAGTTCAGGGCCCGGCTGGGGAGGTGGAGTTTTTCTGAAGCGAGGACATTTTTGACTTACAAGAGCAGACTCAGCGGGGTACCGCTGGTAGTGGTGGATCCGGCGGAAATATCTACCGCTCAAACCTGCAGTGTGTGTCATCACATAGGCAGACGAAGGCGAAAGCGGTTTGAGTGTGGACCCTCGCGGAAACCAGATATGGATGCTGACATCAATGCCAGCAAAAATATTGCTACGCGCAGGCGTTGCCAAAACCATCCTGAAAACTCGACTATGTATTGTACTTTGAATCACTAGTCAGGGTTAAATACCCCGGCAGCTCGGCTAGCGGGGTAGTTTATAAATGCAATTTACCACTTCCCCGATTTCTGGGAGTCTTTACCTGCCTTAGCAGGTGGAGACGGGGCTGCAAGTTCATGCAAAAATTCTTTCTCCGGTTCCGGAAACTCCGGAATGGTTCAAGAGAATGCATCCAGGGACCCCTTCTTCCATTCCAAACCAGGGCCCGGCTAAAATGGCAGGGCAAAAATGGGGATGTGACTGTAATAAGCCAGTTTTTTGGTATGGCTGGTTTTGAAAAGCTGGCTAAGGAAACTGTGCTTCCTGGGAATGGTAATAATGACATCAATATCCTTTGCCTCCGCAAAACGGTTAATCCCTTCCAGGAAATCATAGGCCCTTAAAAAGGAGAATTCAGGGTGATAGCTGCCCAATTTCTCTTCCATGGCTTCTTTTTCGATCTTGAATTCATCGGTCAGTTCTATATAATGTTCGGCATCCACATTCAAAATGTGCAAACCAGGCTTCCAAAGGTCCAGGATTGCCTTAATGGTTTTGAAAGGGGTGGTTCTGGCTACATCCTTGAAGTCAGAGGTGAAAAGGGCCTGTTTTAACTGGGTGAACTTGGCATCCGGCGGCACGATCAGTACCGGGCAGGTCACATGCCTGATTACATTCAAGGTATTGGTTCCCATGAATACCTGGGCAATCCGGGAACTACCTGTAATTCCCATGATGATCATATCAATATGGTTGCTCAGCACATATTTATCGATGCTATCCACAAAATATCCGGATTCGCATTCATAACTAATGTGTTGATTTTCAGAGATGCTCAATGAGTCCATGACTTTCTTGAGTTCATGGTCGGTGACAATCTTTCTGGAATTTTCATCCTTATCAGTCAGGGTGGCCAGACTAATCGGGTTAAAGACATTGTACAAAATGATTTCAGCACCCGGAATTTCTTTGGTAAGACTTACGGCATACTCAGCAGCATTTAGGGAGGTAGTGGAAAAATCCACCGGTACAAGGAATTTTTTCATTAAACAAGTTTTTGCTAAGATAAAAAAAATGGGTTCAAATAAATTTATTGTATGTATTATTTTAAAACCCGGTTAAACCGGGTCTGTGAAAAAGCTGTGAATAATTAGGAAAAACTAAGTAAAACAACAACAAATTCTTCAAAACAGAACCAATATATTTGCCTGCTTCTGCCTTCTGTTGCAGAGGTATCAAATAAATAAATCTAGAACGAGTGAGATTAAAGAGCTTAGAAATTAAGGGGTTCAAGAGTTTTGCGGACAAAACCATCCTCAACTTCGATGAAGGGATTACCGGGGTTATAGGCCCCAACGGATGCGGAAAAAGTAATATTGTAGACAGTATACGCTGGGTAATCGGGGAACAAAAAATCAGCCAGCTGAGGAGTGAAAACCTGGAGAGCCTGGTATTTAACGGGTCAAAAACCCGGAGCGCTAGCGGGCTTGCGGAGGTAAGCCTTACCTTTGAAAATACCCGAAACCTGCTGCCTACGGAATTCAATACGGTGACAATTACCCGAAAGTATTACAAGAATGGGGAAAGTGAATACCGGCTCAACGATGTGTCCTGCCGCCTCAAGGATATCCATAACCTGTTTCTGGATACGGGGGTAAGTACTGAAAGTTATGCCATCATTGAACTGGGCATGGTGGACGACATCATAAAAGATAAAGAAAATAGCCGGAGACGCATGCTGGAGCAGGCTGCTGGGGTTTCTATTTATAAGACCAGAAAGAGGGAAGCCAAACTGAAACTGGATGCCACTGAAATGGATCTTGCGCGGATCGAAGACCTTCTTTTTGAGATCAACAACCAGCTGAAAACCCTGGAAAGTCAGGCTAAGAAGGCGGAAAAATATTATGAAGTCAAAAAGGACTATCGGGAAATAAGCATTGAACTGGCCAAAGCTGCCCTGGAAGGCTTCAATATCACCTATAAGGAACTGGTGGACCAGCAAAAGGAAGAAACAGACCGGAAGATTCAGTTGGAATCTGAGATTGCCACCCAGGAAGCTTCCATAGAAAATGAAAAATCCGGTTTCATTGAAATGGAAAAGCAGCTGCAAACCCAGCAGCACCAGTTTAATGAACTGACCAACCGGCTCAGGGAAAAAGAAAATGAAAAGAACCTTGCCTCCCAGCGCCTGGAATATTTGAAAGAAAGGGAGGTCAATCTCCATGATTTCCTCCAAAAGGCGGAAGGACAACTCAAGGGAATTGAAGAAAGCATCTTTTTTACCGAACAGCAAATCTCTGATGAATCCGGAAAGCTGGAACAGCAAAAGGAGCAACTGGAGCAGTTGAAGCAGCATGCTGAGCAGAAGCGTAAAGTCTATGATGAAAGCCGAAATACCCTGGATGGTCTTCGCCAGGACCAAATAGGCCTGCAGCGCAATCACTTTGAGGCAGAAAAGAAAGTGGCCGTGGCCGATACCTTCATCCATAACCTGGAAAGAAGCCTGGCCCAGTTACAGGAAGAACAGGTGCAGCGCAAGAGTTTCCTGGCTATCCAGGAAGAAGAAAAGGTCCTGGTGGAACAGGAATTGGAGGATAAAAAGCAGCAGCTTGAAGAATTAAAAAGGGAAAATGCTCGTACCAAGGAGCATATCCTGGAAACCCAGGCTGCCCTGGAAAGCCTCCGGGCGTCGCTTGCCGCAGAAAACCGGATCCTGGATGCCAGGCAAAATGAACATGACCTGCTGAAAAGCCTGATCGAAAGTATGGAAGGCTATCCTGAAAGTGTCAAGTTCCTGCACAAGAATCCCGCCTGGAATTATACAGCCCCCATTCTTTCCGACATATTGTATGTTAAGGAAGAATACCGGACCGCCCTGGAAATCGTACTGGAGCCCTTTTTGAATTATTACGTGGTGGAAAACCTCGCGGAAGGTCTGACGGCTGTCCACCTGCTGGATTCTCACAAGAAGGGCAAGGCGAACTTCTTCCTGCTGGAAAAATTAACGGACCTGGCTGCCCCTGCGCAGCCAACCCTGCCTGCAGGTGCCATCCCGGCTCTTTCAGTAGTGGAGGTGGACGAGAAGTATGCACCACTTGCGCGGTATTTGTTGGGAAATGTCATCATCGCCGAAAATGAAGAAGTCCTGGAACAGAGTGAAGGGCTGGTCGTACTGGAAAAAAGCGGGAAATACGTCAAGGGAAAATATTCCCTGACCGGAGGCAGTGTAGGCTCCTTTGAAGGAAAGAAAATCGGACGGGTGAAGAACCTCGAAAAGCTGGCAGAGACTATCCGCCACCAGCAGGAAAAGGTGGATGAGCTTAAATCCGCGATCTCCAACCGTTCCAATGAAGTGATTGCCTATAATGAACAGCTCAATGAGAACCTGATTCAACAGACCCAGCAACTCATTAACGAACTGATCAACAAGTCATATGCTATCAAAAACAAGATAGAAAACATCCATGCGCAACAATCCTCAGGGGAAAATAAGATCGAGGAACTGAACCAGCAGATGGCCCAAAACCAGACCGCTGTAAATGAAACCCGGGTGCTTCTACAGGGACTCACCGCAGAAGTGGAAGCGCTGGAGTCCCGGCTGAAAGTCTCCGGAGATGCTTTCCTGGACGCCGAAAATGAATACAATTCGGTAAATGCCTTGTTCAATGAAAATAACCTGGCTTTTGCCCGGCAACAGAATAAACTAAATTCTCTTCAACAGGAACGTGCTTTCAAATCCAATCAGCTCAAAGACCTCACCGCACAAAAGGAATCCAGTGGGTTTCAACTGAAGGAAGCCGCGGAGAATATCAGCCTCACCCAATCAGGCTTGCAGCAGTTGGAAGGAGATATTCTTACCCTTCTGAAAGAAAAAGAATTGGAAGAAAAGAAACTCAATGAAGCCGATCAGGCTTATTATAATCTGAGAAATGACCTCAATGAAAGGGAAAGTGAATTAAGGCATAAACAAAAAGCAAGAGAGCAGTCTGCCCATCTGCTGGAGGAAATTAAGGACCGGCTGAATGAACTCAGGCT
>JAJXYG010000289.1 GCA_021780705.1 Bacteroidota bacterium | reverse complement strand
GGCCAGTCTACCTTCCTGAATAAGGAAAGGGTACCTCAAAAACCTGGGGAGATCGCCGCCAGGTTCTAATCCAGGAATATCCACATGGTTTTGGATGCACAACCGGTGAAATTTGGAGGGGTTACCTCCTCACAGTCTGAAGGGCAATAGGTTTAGGTAATAAATTACCCGCGCACAGGTTCAGGTCTTATTTGGCCTGCCAGTCATTGTCCGTTGGATTGGCGTCCATGAAGATTCCTCCATCCAGGGAGATGGCGCGCACCTGTTTTTTTGCCGGAATTTCTATTTCAGTTTGTTTCAGGTCTTTTTCCCATATGGCAGGGGTCTCATGTATAGAATCCGTGCTGCCATCCTCGTAGGTCAGTATCACATTGACCGGGGCGGGCATACCCCCTGTATTTTTCAGGGTGAGGAAGTAACCCCTGGCTGATTTTTTCACTTTCAGCAAGCTGAGGTCGATATAGTTATTTTCAAAGTACCAGCTCTTCCAAAACCAGTTGAGGTTTTTGTGGGACACCTCATCGAAGGTGTAGAAGAAGTCCCACGGTATGGGATGTTTGCCATGCCAGCGGTCCATATAGGCATGCAGACATTTTTTAAACAGGACGTCACCCAGGAGGTCCTTCATCGCCAGGTACCCCAGTGAAGCCTTTCCATATTCATTATTACCAAGACCTTCCCCGGTCAGTACATCCCCGGGAGTGATAATAGGCAGGTCCTCGTCCGGGGAGGGGTTGGTAATCCAGTCCTGGACCCTGAATTGCTTATATAGGGCATCTTCCTTTTGTTGCCCCATGTCGGCTACGCCGATCAGGTATTCGAAGGTCGTGGCCCAGCCTTCATCCATGAATCCATAACGGGTTTCATTGATCCCCATATAAAAGGGCATATAGGTATGGGAGATTTCGTGCTCGGCGACAAATCTTGAAAAGCTGGTGTCCTGGTAAGTCTGGTCATTGACCATCATCGGGTATTCCATCCCGGCATATCCCTGGAATACAGTGGTCTTTTCGTAAGGATAGGGTATCCCGGGCCAATTGGCTGACAGCCATTGCAGGGAGTGCCTGGCATATCCCGCCATATAGTGAAAATCAGTAGCGGTATCATTATAGGCGGCATTGGCCGCGGCTCTTCTTCCGGTTTGGGGGTCTACCACCACGCTGCATCCATCCCAGTCATAATGGTCACTGATTCCAAAGGCCATATCAGGGATATCCCGGGCGGTAAACTCCCAGGAATTCATGTCATTTTGGGTGGTAGCCTTCTTGTCCGCATTGTCTTTTGCCGTGATGATGTGGATGGGCACATCCGAGTGTAAGGATTCTTTATAGCGATCCAGTACCGCAGGCTGCAGGTCGGTTTCGGGGTGCTCCAAAGTGCCGGTACCCCATACCACAAAATTTTTCGGGACATGAAAGGTTACCTTGTAATCATTAAAATCACTGTAGAATTCCTTGTCTTCCATAAAATCCATCATGTCCCATCCATTATAATCATCATATACTGCTACCCGGGGATAGAAATAAGCCAGGTAGTAGGTTGTGGAATCGATCATCCCTTCCCGGTTGCTCTTGAGTGAGATTTCATAGTGCCAGTCAAAGGTGAGCGTAATGGAATCCCCGGGGTTTAAGGGTTGGAACAATCCCACGGGATGCCAGGTAAACAGATCCGGATAATGCTTCCAGGCGCCCTCTTGTCCGTTTTCAGTAAAATGGTCTATATGCACCCCGGAAGTCAGGTAATCAGGGGTCGCACCCTGGTCCCTGGGAGCCCCGGGCCTATGGATATTCAAAAACAATTTGATGACCAGGTATTTTAACGTATCGGGACTGTTATTGGTGTAGACAATACGTTCCCTGCCCTGGATATTTCGGTCGGGAGGGGTGGTCGTTATGGAAATATCATAACGGGCGTGGTTTTCCCAATAATTTTTTCCCGGTTTTCCGTCCATGGTATGGGTCCCGTTTTCATAAACTTTTTTTATGGATCTGGGTTGATAGAGTTCCTGCGCCTGAAGGGAGAGGGAAAGGCAGAAAGACGCCAAAATGATCAGATATCTCATAAGAACTTTTTTCCAAAGAAAATTAAAAACAATAGAATATGATGTTATTTTTTGTGGGTGGTGTGACCCTGCACTATTTCCCCCGTTTACTTCCCTGATTCCCAGATTTCCGTAATCTTTCTATCTTCATGGATTATTTACCTCCTTTATGAAAATAGCGCTGGCAAGTCCCGGGTTCCCGGTTTCGGTAAGTGACGGGTTGCTCAAGATGGAAAAGATGATGGAAGAGGCTGCTGAGGGTCAGGCAGCCATCCTCTGTTTTCCCGAATCCTTTATTCCGGGGTATCCCTTACCGGAACACGTGGTGGAAAAACCCTCAGCTACTGAACTTCAAAACGTCCTGGAACAGGCATGCCTATGGGCGGCAAGGTTTCGTATTGCGCTAATCCTTCCCATGGACTGGCATACCGAAAAAGGGTTGCTTAACCTTGCCTTCGTAATTTCCGCGGAGGGCAAAGTCCTGGGATATCAGGCCAAAAACCAGCTTGACCCTTCTGAGGATCGCATCTGGATCCCGGGAGAAAAACGCGAAATCTTTGAGGTGGATCAGGTAAAATTCGGGATTACGATCTGCCATGAAGGGTTTCGCTATCCCGAATCCGTAAGGTGGGCGGCCATGCAGGGAGCGGCGATTGTTTTTCATCCGCAGTGTACAGCAAGCAATGCCCTTGGACCACAATTGCACGAGTGGGGTCATTCTGAAAACCCCTATTATGAAAAGGCCATGATGATGCGGGCCCTGGAAAATACCATTTATTTTGCGAGTGTCAATTACACCGCCCGCTTCCAGGATTCCGCGACCTCCCTGATAGATCCCGAAGGAAGGTGTCAGGCTTACCAGCCCTATGGTAAGGAGGGAGTTTTAATGACGGAGATTGATCCTGCAAATGCCACGGGATTGCTTGCCCGGAGATTCAATGCGCAATTGTACCAGTAATTGCCTGGCAGGTACCTGTGACCCTGATAGGGTCTCTTATAATTGGATGAAAAGCGGGGTCATTTGATGGCACCGAAGGCAGCAAAGCACATGTTTTTGTGGAGGATTTCCACCACGCTAAAACCCACCTTTTTCATCAGGTCGAGTTGGTAATTTAGAGACCTGGGAGAATCTTCCTTTTCTACATAATCGAGCACTTTTTCCCGGTACTCCTTCCCGTTCAATCCTTCCAGGTAATCCCCGTATCGTTCCAAGGTATAGGCACTTAATATTTCAGTTTCCTGGGTAATGAAATCTGAGATCATCAGGCATCCTCCTTTCCTGAGCAGGCGATATAGTTTTGAAAAGATAGATTCCCAGTCGGCGTCATCTCTCAAGTGATGTAGCACAGCTCCCGCCAGAATAATATCAAAACTGTTTTCAGGAAGCGGTACCTCCCGAATGTCTCCCTGGACCAGGGTTACCTTGCCACCGGTTTGGGATGAAACCCGCTGCAGGGCCCTGTCCAGCATGGGCTTGCTCAAATCCACCAGGGTACAATTCAGATCCGGGATCCGGGTGAGCATCTTCAGGGTGTAATTTCCGGCACCACAGCCTATATCCAGGAGGTCTTTTGCATGCGGTATGATTCTTTTGGAAGCTTCGGTGATCAGTTCCAGTGATAAGGCGGCATCCAGGGTGGACACCTGCCCGGTTTCGAGGTTGGAAAATCGCTCCACATCTTTATCGAAGCGTTCCCGGATTTCCTGTACGGTGGATTTGTCCATAAAAGTTATTTATTTTCTTTTTCAAGTTCCTCCCTTCACCTATACCCAAATCATTTTAATAGGGTGGGGGAGCGTCTCAATGGGAAAGTCTTTCTCTAAACACCCGGGACTTGCTGCGAAAGATTTCCTATCGCAAAAGCGCTTTTCCCCATCTACCTTGTAGGTAGGTACTTCTGCCGGTTTACTTTTCTGGTACATACAGTTGGATGGATTGTCCTACCAATTTCCACTGATGGTGCACTTTTTCCAGCATCCTGATTTCATGGGAATAACTTTTTTTGCCATCCGGGCTCACGGACACCTCATCATGGCTCACCCAGGCTGCTTTGCCATGGATGCTGAACTTATAATTGGAACGGGTGGAGGTGCCTCCGTGGCCCATACTTGACGCAGATGGGTGAATCATCAGGTCTGGAGGTACCTCAAAGCATTTGCCATCCGCAGTGGATACCAGGATGGTACTGTAGGGACGAATGACCCAGCAACTGGCATGGGCCTGCACATCGCCGGCGCGCCAGGTAGCGGCTTCCCGGTCCAGCAAGGCCTTGATAGCTGCGGTATTTTTTTGGGTGGTGCTGCAACTGGCCAACACCAGCCCGCTCAATAATATCCATCCAAGGTATCTTTTCATATCCTTTTTTTTCAGTGATAAAATTAACCAAACAATTTGGGGGAGGGTCCTGGAATTTTCTGGTAGATACCCGATCGGGACCGGAATATCCCCGCAGGTCAGGGATGCAGTCCCCAAAAGGTCGTGGGCCTTTACCTCTATCCATAAGGGTTATTTCCCTGAATTTATCAGGTTCCGGAGAAAATCGAGACGCGCACGATCGGGAATCGTCTCTGCATGGCTGACATCCCCAAGCTGCATGATTTTTTGGGTGCCTGATTTATAAAGCGGCCAGTCAGGAAGCCCCTTTTCATTGGGGTCTCCGGATTTGATGAAATTGATCCAATAGGAAGACATCGTCTTTTCCAGGGCATAATCTACCGGCTTAAAAGGCCGGTCAGAAAATTTCAGATTCCCATACGCATAGGGGACTTCACCCGTATGAAAGGCCCCGAATTTGGCATATACCCCGGTCCCCGGTACCTTATGGGTGAATCGGTACACATATACGGGAATACCCTGGCTGCTTTCCAGGTTTGCCCAGGTGTAATTCTGGACGCCAAAGATTTTATCTCTTTGAAGATCGAGCTGGCTGGCGGCTGCCTGCGAGTCGGAGCCGGCCGGGTAGAATTTAAGGAAGGCAGTGGAATCTGCGCCATAGGCTGTGGCCATTTTTCTAAACGCCTGTTCGGTAGCCACCGGACCGAAGAGGAGTCCTTCACCCTGGTTCCATCCGGTGAGCAGGGGGACCTTGTTTTCCCTGCCCTGCTCAAAAATGCGGGCGATGGGTTCCGGTAACACATATCCGTCAATATTGGGACCCCATCCTCCTCCGACTTTCAGAAGGCTGTCTGCCGAAATTTCTCGCAAGTCCGCAAGGGAAGAGGCCTTCAAATGAGATTCGATATTTTCTTGCGCCTTCTCCTTGTCCTTTAGGGAAGGAATGCCAAATCCCCCTCCTGTAAAGTTGGCTCCGCTTTCAGCAATGGCTTTATTAAAGAGCCCTCTGGCAAGTGGAGAGGCTACGAGGCAGTTGACGCTCATGGATCCCGCGGATTGTCCGGCAATGGTGACATTGTCCGGATCACCCCCGAAGGCAGTGATATTTTTTTTCACCCATCGAAGTGCGGCGATCTGGTCCAGCAGGCCATAATTTCCGGATACATGGTCCGGGGATTCACGGTCCAGTTCCGGCAGGGCCAGGAACCCAAAGATGCCTACCCGGTAATTGATGGATACAAATACCACCCCCCTTTTGGCATATGCGGCCCCGTCATAAATGGGAACCCCACTTCCGCCGCTGGAAAAGCCACCTCCGTATATCCAGACGAGCACGGGTCTTTTATCCTTCGAGGCGTGGGCCCCGGTCCAGACATTCAGATACAGGCAATCTTCACTGATCGGTGCCTTGGGTATCAGGAATTCACTGGACCACATATAGAAAGGGGCTGGTGCTGGCTGCATGGGGCTGGGGCCAAAGGCGGTGCACTTTCGAATGCCCTGCCAGGGAATCACGGGTTGGGGCGCCTTCCATCGAAGGGCGCCTACCGGTGGGGCCGCAAAGGGGATCCCCTTAAAAATGAGTAGTCCGCTACCATCCCGGTAGCCTTCCACCCTGCCACCCTCCACCTTCACCACCGGAGATAGTGATCCTTTGGAAGAGGCAGGTTTACGGGTTTGGGCAGGGACAAGGGCAACAACAAATAGCAGGGGAGACAGTAAGATGAGTTTTCTCATAGTGAACAAGCATTAGGTGGTGATCAGGTAATTTTTTTTCCGGATGCAAGCAATAAGGGTCTCAGGCAATCAGGTATCTCACCTTAAAGTGAGCAGAGTTATTACTTACTCAATAAAGATAGGACTTCTTTTGAAGGAGGATTAGCCGGTCATCCCGGGAGCTGCGTTTTTTTTGATTCAGGTGACCGAAGCCTTTGGGATTGGGTCGTAACTTAGCGCGACATCATAGGCACAAAAATTAATCAAACCATGAAAATTACAGATCAAACCATACTGGTCACAGGGGGCGCCTCCGGAATAGGATTTGCCCTTGCAGAGAAATTTGTAAGGGAAGGAAACCAGGTCCTCGTATGCGGCAGGCGTGAAAGTGCCCTGAAGGAAGCAAAGGAGAAAATACCTGCCCTGGTCACCAGACAGTGTGACCTTGCCCTTCCCGAGGACAGGGAATCGCTGTACCGTTGGATCGCCACCGAATATCCTGATTTGAGTGTCCTGGTGAACAATGCCGGAATCCAGCAATGGATGGGGGTTGAGGACCCGGATTTTTATGCAAAGGCAAAAAAGGAAATTGCCATCAACGTAGAAGCTCCCTTGCACCTGACCTCCCTGTTTTTGAAACTGGGCTCCTTGCGTACCATTATGAATGTGACTTCCGGCTTGTCCTTTGCACCATTGGCCAAGGTGCCGGTTTACTCCGCCACCAAGGCATTCTTTCATAGTTTCACATTGTCACTTCAAAAGCTTGTGGAAGAAAAAAATATTGAGGTCATTGAAATCGTACCCCCCGCGCTCAATACCGATCTGGGTGGCAAAGGGATTCATGACTTTGCCCCTCCGGTAAGCGGCTTTATTGAATCCATCTTTTCCCAGCTTTCTGAAGGTAGAAAGCAACTGACCTATCAATCCAGCGAAATCGTCAGCAAGGCAGGCCAGGAAGTTCTGGGTCCGGTATTTGAAAGAATGAATGCGGCCCGGTAAGGTAGAATCATGTAGAGAAGATTCGAACCTTATTTTATAGAATCAAAATCACCGATATGCTAGTAAAGGATTGAATCGTAAATAAATAGCTTCTTTGTAACGATCTTTTATCCAAGAATTAATGTGTCGACGCATAGATTTATTCGTAGATAGTTCTTTGGCTCAATCCTGGCTTAACGGAGGGCCAAGTAACGTCATTCCATATTTCTCAAAGACTTGGGCAACAAGGGCTCGGTCCGGGTGACCATTTCGTGTAAGTGGCCCAAGCTCTTCATAAAAATGATGTCCGCCACCGGGAGTATAGACCACAATAACCTCTCCCGGTTCATCAGTTAGATTTAGAAAGGTGTGGGGCACCTTCGAAGGCAAGTACGCAAACCCCCCTTCGGTTAAGAAAAAAATGTTGTCTCCAATTCTGATTTTGAAATGGCCTTTCAGAACATGGATCGTTTCCTCCTGAAAATGATGCACGTGAAGCGGTGGGCCGCTTTTGGGTGCGACCTGTACAATGAAATAATCAAATGCTCCGCCGGTATCGTCGCCAGTGACTTTGAAAATGAGATCCCGGCCAGGGCCTGAATTGAGTTTCAAACCGCAGCCTTCTTCCAGTGCTATGTAATGTGTTTCCATTTTTTGAGTTAATTATGAATTGAAAAAAAGAATTAACTCTGTAAAGATGATTTGTGTTGCTTTTTTATCAAATAACCGTGGTTAAAAAGCAGGTTAACCTTGGTTAAGAATTCATTTTTTTGATAACCGGCTTCTCAGGCGGCTTAAAGATGGAGGTTCAATATCAAGATAAGCAGCGATGTACTGTTGGGGAATTCTTTGAAAAATATATGGATGTTTTTTGACGAGATTTAAATACCGCTCTTCAGGAGTAAGAGATTTTACTTCCCTCAAGTTATTCAATGTCGCAAAAATCATTTTTTGTTTCTTCTCCTGGAAGAACAATTTCAATTTGGGAATTTGCTCCTCCAATTTATCCAGATCGCATTTCGAAATACAAAGCAATTCACAATCCTCTATTGCCTGGATGTATTGCCTGGCGGGTTGCTGTGTATAGTAACTTTCAAAATCGGCAATCCACCAATCTTCAAACGAAAAAAACATTATATGCTCATGTGCTTTTTCATCAACTGTAAAAGTCCGCGTGCAACCTTTATTGATATATGCCTTCTGCTTACTTATATTTCCTGCTTTGAGATAAAAGCATTTCCTCGGAATTAATTCAAGTTGCATATGCGAAAGCAACAATTCAAATTCCTCGTCAGTGAATTTTAATCCCCCGATAAAGAGGTCAATAAATGTTTGAGAAATATCTGAACGATTTACTTCCATATTCCTTGAGTTAAAAAATCAAGGGTCGGATTTAGCATTGTGCACAACTCATAAATATAAGCTATTCCTTGATCTGAAAAATATTTTTTTCAATAGAAATTTGAACAATGATTAAGACAAAATGGCTGTGTGAACAACATAATATCTGAATAATAAAATGGGATCAGGCCTGGCTACAGCTTCCCCCTTGTCTTATTTTATTATATACTGAATTATACCGGGGATCACTTGTGTTCAGAATAACTGATTCATCAAAAAGGATCGGTTACCGAAATTTAAAAATGGATCGGATAGAAAGGGAAACAATTATAAGGGAACAGCTGTTGCCTTTTTAATTAACGCCTATTTCAAACAAACTTTCACCTATTCCCATAATTATTTCTGGTTTAATTCACCAACTCTTGCTTTTTTATTGAAACGAGTGAAATGATCTCACCTAATGCAGTGTCTCCCAAAGCATCCACCTGACTTTTTGGAAAATAGGTAGGCAAAAATGTACTCATTATTTTAGAT
>JAJXYG010000326.1 GCA_021780705.1 Bacteroidota bacterium | reverse complement strand
GGCAATATCTCCTATCAGGTAATCGCAACCGTATTCTACCGCTGATTGTGCGTTGGTTTCCCGGGTTGTCAGTACTGCTACCTTAAGTCCCTTCTCATGGCCTTCAGTAATGACTGCCTTGAGGACAGCCAGTTGCTCGCTGTCCTCCCTGGCTTCCGAATCTATTGAACAGGCCATATCCAGTGTAACAAAACCCCTGTGATGCGAGGCGACCTCAGATACTTCCCGGATGGCTTGGGCTGGCGAGTGTACTTCCACAAAAGGACCATATTTCCCGAGATTTTTAAAAGCAGTTGGAACTTGATAACATAAAAGAGGGCCTGCGCCCAAGATATCAGGGCTGGCAGGTCCTGATTGAACCGAATCGTTACCAGTAAAAAAGCTTCCTGGGGTCCCCAAATCAAAAACGGAAGTAATTCCCACATCCAGGTACCTTCTGAGTACATCTTTCAGGCCCAGTTTGTTTTTTTCGATTTCAGATTGAACAGGCACTTGGGTGGAAACAGCCAATTGGTCAGGTCTGCTAGAAAATCCTCCATCGGAAAATAGTTGCACTGCTCCGTCTGTCATGGATGGTATGAGAAATTTATCCTTTCCTTCCACCACCTGAGCACCTTCAGGTACTACGAGTGTACCGGCAGGGCCTAGGGTATCAATTAAAGTCCCCTGAATTTTTACTGTCTGATCCGTAAGGATCTTTTGATGAATGGGATCCACTACGTTTACATGGGTAATGAAAACCTGAGCCAGGGCAGCCTGATTGAAAAAGCTAAAGGCAAGCAAGAAAAATAAGCCGAGCTTAATAAAGGGTTTCACATTTGGTTTCATAATATAAATTTTATGAAGGTAATTCACCATAGGGGATTACCGTATCCTTCAAATATTAAAAAAAGCCTATAATTCTTAAGCAAATACCCGCTGATTTCACCATAATAGATCCATCCGGGTGAAATTCAAAGGAAGGGGATTAGAAGGGGAGATATAGGTAGAAGGGAGCCTCATCCTGAGCCTCATCCTTACTAATGAAGGTTCCCTCAAGGTCGGGGACAAATTGGTTTTTTTCCAGCAACCGGATCGATTTAATATTGGCAGGATGGGTCAGTGCTACAATTGCCTTCAATTTGAGTGCGCGCAATCCGTATTCAAGGACTTTCTTTAATGCTTCTTCCATGATCCCCTTACCTTGAAATTCGGGCATTAATTCATACCCTATCTCCGCCCGGTCTTTTTCAGGTACGATATTCCAGTAACAAATGGTACCCACAATTTCGGGCGCGGTTTTCAGACTTATAGCCCAGTAAACTGACTGGTTGCTTCGGATGGCTGACTGGATTTTTTCTATAAATGCATGGGCTTCGGATATTTCTTTCAGTGGTGGCCTGTCCAGAAACTGATTGACTTGGTCGTTGGAACGAAGCCGGGCGATTGCCTCGGCGTCCCCAATCTGCAAGGCCCTCATTTTCAACCTTTTGGTGGTCAACTCTGGGAATGGCGAAAAATTCAGGTGAAGCATGGCTTTTGATGCAGTGTGTAGTGAAAAGTCATTCCAAATAGTTCAATAGATCTGGTGGTTTTCAGATGATTCCATCAAGGTCCAATAACCTCTCTTACAGGCAAATGTTTCTGAAACCCTTTATTTGATAACTAATGTAAGGTAACCAATATTTGTGAACCCGCATGCAGATTTCCCCAGCTCCCAGCATGGGATCTACGGTTGAAAATGTCCAACAAGGATGGGAGGGGAAAGGACCTCCGCATGTCCTCTTGATTAGACAGAAACCCCTGTTAAGTCTACAATGCACTTCCCAGGAACTGCTGTTATTACCTTCGCAGTATTACGATACCTATCGATCAGTACCGTAAATTCCGCATTCGTATAAATACGTAATTTTGCCCTTTTATGGCCGAAGGAGCTCCCATACCTTTAGGTCACTATTCGAAGCATAATGCGAGAATATTGCCCGCTGTCGATATCCGATTGAATTTAACCAATTTCCATTCCTAGAATTTCCGGTAAGCTGCCGCATCCTGGATACAAGAATCATCCAAATTCCTGTTAGGAAAATTTCTTTTATTGGAAACGTCAATTTAGTTGGCCCTTCCGATTTTTTGTTAAAGCTGATCCCCAGGATTTATGTTTTTTCATGACAGACCTGCAAGGTATTGCAGGTCTTTTCAGTTGTAAGGGAACCCTCCCTTTTACGGGTCATTTTTTACTTCTTGGGATACAGTATGATGTCGTGAACTTTTAGCGGGATACTTGATTTTACAAGAGATAGCGCGCTGAGGGCTGGCTGGTTAAAAAGCGGGTTTCCTGCGCATTGGTCACAACTAAGCATCAGGGCGGTGGTACTGAAATCAATCTTACCCAGTGGATTGGGTTTCACCATAAAAGAAAATTCAGACTGGTTTCCATAGATTTCAAAATCGGCCTGGTTGAGCTTGAGTAGTTCCCGAAGGCTCATACCTGTATAGATACCTGATCGGAAATGCCAGCCACTTGTGCCGCTTAGGGCTGCATTGCTTTCCGCACCCAGAGTGGGAATGCCATTACTAAAAATGATGTAGGAAAGATGGTTTAGATTCTCTTCATCTCCCCATATAAAAACGGCCTGACGTTTAGTGCCATTATAAAGTACCGAACATTTTTTCAGCTCGTTTTTCGAAAAATAATAGAGATCACTTTTGATGTTTCTCGATCCGAAGAAACTGGCCAGGTACTGGTAGGAGTCAAATTGAAGCAAATCCTCTGCGAATGTCACCGAGGCAGGTATTTTCCAGATATTAAGTTGCAACAGGTAATACCCTGCGCTGTCCTCCCAAGGGCGAATGGCCAGCAGGCTCATATTGTCCCTTTGGAATAGCATGCTTCCACCGGCTGATTCTGCTTCATCCTGAGAGCCATGGAAATATCCTGCCTTTATAAGCTTTTTCTTTGCCTGTATGAAATCATGCGCGTTTCGGGTGAAAAGGGAATAGGTTTTGGTGCCCGAATCAATTCTTATCTCCACCATCTTTTCCGGATAGGCCTGAATATTGTGACGGTTCTTTTTGGTTTCGAAGCTCACTTCAATTGTGCCATTGTCCTGGTTTTGGCAGGATTCTTCAAAACCTTGCCGGTCCATGAAGTGCTCTACGTCCCCGGTATTCATCGATGTCAATCCAAAGAGATCCCCTAATGAAAACTTTTGGGAATAAAGAGATAGGGGGGTCGTGAAGCAAAATGCAATTAAAAGCAGTATTGTCTTCATGCGAATGTAGTTATTGGTAGAGGTACTTTTTGGTAGTACGGACTGAATATTTTCCGTCACCGGATTCACTCATTAGGTACCGACTCAAAATAGCCCTTTTTTAAGAATTCAAAAACCGCTTCGGATGTTCTATTAGGGTGGTCCATTTTGGAATTTGATTGAGGCTGCAATTTAAGTGTGATTTTCTGATGATTAAAGGATATTTTTGCTGACATATTTCTCTTTTTCAGGCCATAAAAAAACCTTTGAAAAGGAGAAGAAAAAGTGATAGCGGATTGGATTGATTTGCCATGCTGTTATAGCTTTCACACGATTAGCTTGAACGAATTGAATTTACCTCCCGTAAACGGCTAAATTATTATAAGTGAATCAAAAAAGCAGTTCGTCGGCAGAGCATCAGCGCCTGATTGAAAACCTGAGCAAGAACATTCCCTTAGAACAATGGGGTCCTTATTTAAGTGAACGGCAATGGGGTACCGTCAGAGAGGATTATGGGTATTTTGGAGATGCATGGAATTACTTTCCCTATGACCAGGCTCACTACAGAAGTTATATCTGGGGCGAGGATGGGATAGCAGGAATTTCTGATTTCTTCCAGAGTTTATGTTTTGCAGTCACCCTGTGGAATAGGAAGGATCCAATTTTAAAGGAACGGTTGTTCGGTCTGGGAAATAATGAGGGCAATCATGGTGAAGACGTAAAGGAGTTATATTATTATCTGGATAATATTCCTACCCATTATTACATGGAATATTTATATAAGTATCCCCAGCAGGAGTTTCCTTACGAAAAAATCAGAAGCGAAAACCGAAAACGGTCCAAAATGGACCCTGAATATGAGATCCTTGATACAGGGGTATTTGATAATAATGAATATTTTGATGTCCACATAACCTATGCCAAGCAGGATTCCCAGGATCTCTTCATTCGCATTAAGATTCAAAATCGCGCTGACAAGCCGGCGGGGATAACCGTGCTTCCCACCTTGTGGTTTTATAACCGGAAAAGGTACAAGGAGGGATCAGTAAAACCCATAATTGAAGATTATAACAAGACCACAGTAAAGGCCACCCACCACCGGCTGGGGACCTACTATTTTTATTTTGAAAAAACCCGGGCTACTTTCTACACGGAAAATGAAACCAACATGCAGCGGGTGAATGGCAAGCCCAATCCCACCCCATTTGTCAAAGACGCCTTCCACGAAGGGATCATCCGGAGGAAAAATGTAAAATCACTTCGCAAGAGCATCTCAGGTACCAAATTTGCCCCCATTTATAATTATACAATTGACGGGGGAGGAGAGAAGGTGCTTTATCTCAGGTTGTCCAATAAAGAGCTTAATAATGCCTTTGAACCGGGGTTTGAAAATATTTTTGCTACCCGCAAGGCAGAGGCGGACGTATTTTATGAAACAATCCTGCCTTCAAAGATTACTCCTGAATTGAGGAATATCCAACGCCAAGCCCTTGCCGGCATGCTCTGGAGCAAACAATACTACCATTATGATGTGGAGCGATGGCTGACTACCAGTGACGGGATCACCCCGGTCAATGACGGTAAATTATACGGCCGCAATCATGAATGGAAGCATCTGAAGAACCAGAATATAATCATGATGCCGGATAAATGGGAATATCCCTGGTATGCGGCCTGGGACCTTGCCTTTCATTGCATCCCCATGGCCAGCATGGATTCCTGCTTTGCCAAGGACCAGCTCTTGCTCATCATGAGAGAATGGTTCATGAAGCCGGATGGACAGCTGCCGGCTTATGAATGGCATTTCAGTGATGTCAATCCGCCGGTCCAGGCCTGGGCTGCGCTCCAGGTGTATCGAATTGAAAAACTGCAATCAGGGACTGCAGACATTACCTTTCTGAAAAAGATATTTCATAAACTCATCATCAATTTTACCTGGTGGATCAACCGAAAGGATGCTCGGGGAAACAGCATCTTTCAGGGAGGATTTCTGGGGCTGGATAACATCGGGGTGTTCAACCGCAGCATCGAAATGCCGGGAAACCAGGTACTCGAGCAGGCTGACGGGACGAGTTGGATGGGAATGTATGCACTCAATATGATGGATATGGCTATTGAGATAGCCATGGAAGATCCGGCCTTTGAAGATACCGCGACCAAATTCTTCGAACATTTTGTGCTCATAGCTGAAGCACTCAATGAGCATGGATTGTGGAATGATCATGAGAAATTCTTCTATGACATTCTATCTCCTGCTGGAAGCAATCCGATCCAATTACGCATCCAGTCAATTGTGGGGCTCACTTCCCTGTTCGCTGTGTCTGTTATCCAAAAGGAGGTACTGGACAAGCTAGGTGATTTCAAAAAGCGAATGACCTGGTTTGAAAAGTACCGCAGGGAAAATAAAAGATTCTGGCCCAATGAGGAAGGCAAAAACGGAGACAGTATTCTGCTTTCCCTGGTTCCCCAGGAAAGATTGAGACAAATCCTGGAGCATTTGCTGCATGAAGAAGAATTTCTGTCCCCGGGCGGGATCAGGGCCCTTTCCAAATACCATGAAAAAAATCCCTTTGCGGTGACCATAGACCATGTGGATTACAGTATCCAGTATGATCCGGGGGATTCGACGTCCAACCTTTTCGGGGGAAACTCCAATTGGAGGGGGCCGGTCTGGATTCCCATCAACTATGTCATTATTCAATCCATCCGGAAATATGGTAAGTTTTACGGGGATTCCCTTACGGTGGAATGCCCGGTGGGGTCTGGAAAGCTCATGAACCTGAACCAGGTGGCGGATGAACTTACCCGAAGGGTGATTAGTTTGTTTGAAAGGGATGAAGATGGTAACCGGAGGATTTATGGAAAATATAATGACTTCTATAAAAGGGAGGAGAATGCGCACCTGGTGCAATTCTATGAATATTTTCATGGGGATCAGGGCAATGGGCTTGGCGCCAGCCACCAGACCGGGTGGACTTCCCTGGTGGCTCAATTGATTAATGAGCTGAATGCCGATTCTGCTGGATGATGGGACTTTGGGGCCAGGGTGCGGGGCACCCTTGTTTGTATAAGTAAGTTATTCCATTTTGAATCTAAACCTGATTTTTCAGCCTTAAATAGAGGTTGGATGGTACCACAGATCGGTTGAATTTTGTGGAGGCGAACCTGCCTGATGAGGTAACCATCGTTGAGTCTGCTCATTTTGTGCATTACCCTGTGATTGAAGCATCCCCTTTGTGCATTACCCCGCTTATAATGTGCACAAACTGGTTTATTTAAAGTGCGCAACTACAAGGCAAAAAATTTGCTTTCAGCCAGCTGAGATAGTAACTTTAACTCAACAATTGAAAGAATCGGTAAAACGGTTCAATCGGTGAAGGAGACTGAAGATAGTCTCGCAAGAGGCAAAAATACGTTTCCTGCAAAGCATTGGGTTAGTAAGTTTCGATCGCGAAAGCGGGAGAAAAAGAGACCTGATGCTTTTTTTTATTTGGGGATTATAGACACTGCTATTTATCGACCCCTTTGGCTTGCCCACGCTTCCATTTCATTTACCTGAGGGAGCCCTCCCTTCATAAAATGACGGCCTTTTCACTTTCTGGCAAAGAGCGGTATCTCCATTCAATGGGGAATTCGGGCTTTCTCCACCAAAATGACGATCATGTCCATTACATTAGTAAGGGTGGGACCAGTCACTATATGACCACCCGCATTTTCAAAAAAGTGAAAAGAATTGTAATTGCCCAGATATTCCCATGGGTTTATTTCCCGAGCCCGGGCCTCCCGGACGGTCTGAGCATCTACCACAGCCCCGGCTACAGGGGTAGGACCATCCGTTCCGTCGGTGCCCGCCGCCAAGAAGGTAATTCCCTCATAATTTTCAAGGAGGGTTGCCGCCCGCAAGGCCATATGCTGGTTTCGGCCTCCCTTTCCGGAACCTTCCACCCTGAGGGTGGTTTCGCCACCCAGCAGCAGGCACAGGGGGTGTTTGGTCCCTGAATCTCCTGCCATTTCAATAGCGTTCCGAATCAAATTATCGGTCACCTCAATAGTGTTTCCAGAAAGGCTGCTGGTCAGCACTTTCGTCTCAAATCCCAAATCGATGGCTTGAAGGCGGGCTGCTTCCAATGCCTTGGCATTATCTCCGATAATCAGGTTCTTTACCCTATGCAATACCGGATTTTCCGGTTTGAGGGTTTCTGGAAACCCGCCAGCGACTCCATTTTTCAGGTAGTGAATGACAGTGGCCGGTACGGTCTTTTCAAGTTGATATTTTTGGATGACCTCCATTGCGTCTTTATAGGTGGTGGGATCAGCCACCGTAGGCCCGGAAGCAATTACGTCCAATGGATTGCCAATTACGTCTGACAAGATGAGACTGATTACTCTAGCCGGATGAGCGGCAAGTGCCAATTGCCCGCCTTTGATACGGGACAAATGCTTTCTTACGGAATTAATTTCTTTGATATTGGCACCTGAATTTAACAGGAGTGAATTGGTAAGGCTCATTTCCTGCTCGGATATTCCCATTGGCAAATCTGCCATAAGCGAAGAGCCTCCACCTGATAGCAGGCAAATGACCAGGTCCTCATCCGTGGCTTTGTGGGCAAATTCCAAAATAATGCGGGAGGCTCTGTAACTATTAAGGTCGGGGACCGGGTGGCCCGCCTCAGTGACTTCAGTGTATCGTAACTGACTCTGGTGGCCGTATTTTACCACTATATGGCCGCCGGAAATCCTGCTTCCCAAAATGCGCTCCAATTCCATAGCCATATTGGCTCTGGCCTTCCCCGCTCCAAGCAAATAAATATGTTTAATTCCCTTCAGCGAAAAATTAAAATCCTGGATCCGCAACATATCTTCCGCCAGGGAGACCTCATCCCGGATCAGTTTTGCCGGAACCACGCCATTTAAACCGGAAAGAAAAATTTGTGACGCAATTGATTTTGAATTCATAATCGAACCTTTGGGTTGGTATGAGGCCCTGAGTATAATATTAATGCAAAAAGACCAGAGAAGCGAGCCATACTAAGGCAAAGACGGTAGATCCCATGATCGCAGTCGTAGTTGAAAATACCTTCAGGGTGATGTCTGCATGCAGGTCGGAGAACTTAGTAATTACCCAGAAATAGGAGTCGTTTGCATGGGATATCATCATGGACCCCGCTCCCATAGACAGCATGGTGAGTATCTTTCCTGCCTGGGAATCCAGACCGAGGGCCGGGACCATCGGGGCAATAATAGAGGCGGCAGTAATGATCGCTACCGTGGAAGAGCCCTGGGCAGTCTTTAATATAAATGCGATAATAAAAGGAATGGCAATTCCAAGGCCCGTGTCTCTCAAACCGAGCCCTACGCTTGCCCCAATTCCCGTGCTTTTGATGATGGCACCAAACATACCTCCCGCGGCGGTAACAATCAATATTGGCCCCGCCTTTTCGATGGCCGTTTCAAAAATGTGATTTAATGAGGTGCGGGGTCTTCCCTTTAGGAGCAAAAGGGAAAACGCTACCCCCATCAGCAGGGCGATCACAGGTTGTCCTACAAACATCAGTGCTTTTAGAATGAGACTTTGACTTTGTGGAGAAAGGGTCGTTACCAGGCTTCCAGCAGCAATAAGAATCACCGGAGTCACAATGGGCAAAAACGATTTAAGTACAGAGGGGTGACTGTTCATTACTTCACTGTCTGGCACTTCATGTGCCGTGGCCGCCGGGTAGTGCTTGTTCCGGGTA
>JAJXYG010000247.1 GCA_021780705.1 Bacteroidota bacterium | reverse complement strand
TTTCTTGTTGGATTCCTGCATGGCATTGATCTTTTCCTGCCATTTGCTCTGGGTTACCGGTCTTTTCTTATTTTCCTGCAATTTTGCCCTGATCTTGTCATGATCAATGATAAATTGTTGAATGACAAACTGGATCATCAGGGTGATCACATTGGACACCGTATAATACCAGGTCAGAGAAGACGGCAGTCGGTTGAATACCCCCAAAAGCACTACCGGAAAGATAAAGGGCAGGTATTTCATCATCGGATTACTGTTATCCTGCATATTATTCATCCCATACAGGGATATCAGCAAACTGGTTCCCACGGCAAAAATGGTAAAGAGGCTGATATGATTGCCGTAAAAGGGAATGTTGAAGGAAAAACTATAGATGGAGTCATAGGAAGACAGGTCCTTGGCCCACCAGAAGCTCTGTCCCCTTAGCATAATACTGGAATTGAAGAAATTATAGAGGGCAAAGAATATGGGCACCTGGAATAGGGCCGGGATACATCCACCCAGAGGATTCACACCCGCACTTTTATACAGTTTCATTTGCTCCACACCCATGGCCTGTTTGTCATCCCCAAATTTTGCCTTGAGTTCATCAATTTCTGGTTTGAGTAATTTCATTTTAGCCCCGCTGACATAGGACTGGTAGGTAAGCGGTGAAATAAGCAACCGGATGGCAATGGTTAAAAGGGCAATGATCAGTCCGTAGCTTTTGATCCGTGCAGCCAGGTAATCGAAGACCGGAATGATGAAGCCCCGGTTGATGTATTTAACGAAGGCAAAGATCCCGCTTCCCAAGGGAACAAGGTTATAAAGCTGGTTGCCGTAAGATTTAAGGATCTGGTAATCTCCCGGACCATAAAACAATTGTAAGGGAATGGAAACCTGGTTTCCCTGGGGTACCTTCAGCTGTAAATTGGCAGTCAATTTGGCAATAATGTGCCTGGCGGTATCAGCCGGAGATTCCCAACTCAGGTTTGCATTCTCAAAATGATTCTTCGCAATAAGGGTACTGGCAAAAAACTGTTGTTTCAGTGCTACCCAACTTACGGAATCCACCAGTTTCTTGCTGTCAGATTTCCCTTCGCTGAGGTGTTCAAAATCGTAATCTCCGTGCTCCACATAAGAAATTTGGGACTGCTGGGTTTCCCAAACCATGTCCCTTTCCTGTCTGTCGGTTTTGGCCTGCCAGGTCAGATTCAGCGTATTTTGGGTAACCAGCTGGCTGGCCCCTACCATTTTGATGGTAAAATCGATCATATAATCCTTCGGGCTGATGGTATATTCATGGACGATTTTATCCCCGTTCTTAAGGGTTAGGGTGTAGTCCAGAATTTGTTTCCCATCAGTGGAAGTTTCCACCGTTGAGGGGGTGAATAACAGATTACCGGTTTCAGCGGTCTGGTTATTGCCAATATTGATCGGGTAGGTAATATTATTGAAATGTCCATCCAGTAGAATAAGTGGCTTATTATCATAGGATTTGAAATCCTTTAACTCCACTTTTAGCGGTTGGCCTCCCTTATTGGTAAAGGTGATCTTGAACACCTTATTTTCTACTACAGTCTCGGACTCTGTGGCAGTAGAATCCTGGAGGAATGGTTGGCCTGCCGGAGAGGTGGTATCTGCACCAGCCTGGGATTTATTCAGGTGTGCCGTCTTTGCACTGGTATCAACCGGGGGCGCCAGCTTCTTGAGTGAATCCGCGATATGCTGCTGTTGCTTTTCATAGGCCATCTTGCCCTGGCTGGTATAATAAAAGTACCCGAAGAATAAGAGCGCCAACAGAACAAATCCCATCACCGTATTTCTATCCATTCCCATATTTAAAAATTAGGTGGCAAATGTACGTAAACTTTAGAGTTTACCTTTCCCGAATATGAGGACCTTCCTGCCAAAAGAAATGCTCCCGTTGGAGGGAGCATATCGGATTATTCTTGAGTTCCTTATTTTTTAGCTGCCGGTGCTTCTGCCTTGGCTTCTGCAGGTTTGGATTCACCAGGAGCAGCTGCCTTGGCTCCGGAGGCCTCCTCCTGTTTGAGCTGGCGGGTCATGGCCACTGAGGCGATCGGGATCCTGGGTGAGTTCAGAATTTCCATATTAGGGGCCTTCACATCCTGAACCCGGATATTCTCATTTATTTGCAATTCATTGATGTCCACATCAATGTGTTCCAGAAGATGCTCTGGGGTGGTCTTTACCTTCAGGGATTTCATCTTGATGGCCAGTTTTCCACCTTCCTTTACCCCATTGGGGGATCCCACAAAATTGATGGGAATGGATACGGTTACCTTCTTTTTCCCAACCAGTTCCAGGAAATCGACATGGATCAGTTTATCGGTCACTTTGTCAAATTGCAGGTCTTTAAGTACGCAATTGTAGGTAGCTCCTTCGACCTTTATTTCTGCCACCATGAAGTCCGGGGTGTAGACAATATCCTTAAAAGCTGCCAATGGAGCAGAAAAATTAATTTCTTTTGCACCTCCATAAATTACACCTGGCACTTTTTCCTCAGAGCGTAGCTGGCGGGTGGCTGCTTTGCCAAATCCGGTCCTGAGTTGTCCTTCGATTGTAATTGATTTCATTATGATAATTTTTTGAGGCGCAAAGGTAACAAAATCCTTTTAGAAAACCCTATTTCTTTCTATCCCGGTGGCATCATGCAAGGGCAAGGCGGGTCTGTGGGTGCGGGTCTACAACAGAATCAGGATTATTCTCTTTAGAATCATGAATTAATGGCTCATTAAGCCCCTGTCTGGCTTTTTTTCAGCATTTTGCTCCTCAGGAACAGGCTGTTAATGCTCTTGTTTTCAAAAGCATTGCGGATGGCTACGGCAAAAAGGTCGGAAACCGTCACCACTCTGATCTTGGAAGCAGGCTGCCTGAGTGGAATGGTATCGCATACGACTAATTCTTCCAGGATGCTGTTTTCGATATTTTCATAAGCCTTCCCGCTAAGTACCGGGTGGGTGCAAAATGCCCTCACGCTTCTGGCACCTTTCTCCTTCATCAGGGCGGCGGCTTTGGTGAGGGTTCCGCCGGTATCACAAATATCATCCATGAGTACAATATCGCGGTCTAACACTTCTCCTATGACTACCATGCTGGCAATTTCATTGGCCCGCTTGCGATGTTTGTCACAAATGACCATGTCCACCTCAAAATAACTGGCAATTTCCCGAATCCGGTTGGCGCTCCCCACATCCGGAGCCGCAAATGTCAGATTTTCCAAATTCAGGTCTTCGATGAAAGGGATGAAAATGGCAGAGGAGTCCAGGTGATCCACCGGGATATCAAAATACCCCTGGATCTGCGGGGCATGGAGGTCCATGGTGATTACCCTATCTGCTCCTGCTGCAGTAAGCATATTGGCTACCAGTTTGGACCCGATGGCCACCCTGGGTTTGTCCTTTCTGTCCTGCCGGGCATATCCATAATAAGGAATTACGGCAATAACCTTATAGGCAGAAGCCCGCTTAGCTGCATCTATCATCAACAGCAATTCCATGAGGTTGTCGGTCGGGGAAAAGGTACTTTGAACCAAAAAAACAAACTGTCCCCTGATACTTTCCTGAAATTCAACCCCTATCTCCCCGTCACTGAATTTCTGGATATTGACCTTGCCCAGGGGATCGCCAAATCGGTGGGCAATTTTATGAGCCAGGTACTCAGAACCGGTACCTGAAAAGATTTTTACATTCGGATGCATTTCGAAGGAAGATTTATAGTTGCCTCAAATAAAAGGCTAAATTATTGCATAAATAAATAGACCTAAACCCCAATTGCTGAAAAGTACGCACAAGTCATCCACCTGCCAGAACCCTTGCGAGAAACTACCTCCATCCCTTCCTCATCCCTTCGATCCTGGTCCCACAACGTCAATAGAAGACGAGGTACCTGGGAACTTAAGCCTGGGCGGTGGGGCCTCCAAAGTTTATAGGTAATTCCACAGCTTCAATATCCTGGATGGTGCCATTGACCGCTTCAAATTTTTTGACATTTTCAATCATCGCCTTCATAAAGCGCTTGGCGTGGGTAGGGGTCAGGATGATTCTGCTCTTGACTTTACTTTTGGGAGTTCCGGGCATGACATTGACAAAATCCACCACAAACTCCGCATGGCTGTGGGTAATGATGGCCAGATTGGCATACATCCCTTCAGAAACCTCCTCAGAAATTTCTATATTCAATTGGTTATTGGGTTCTTTAGCTTGATCCATATCTGTTGTTTAAACCACAAATGTAATTAATCAGTACTGAAGTCAGCGTCCCTCTGCCGCCAGAGAAGAAACCTTTTGCATTACAATTAGGCGACCCATATCCGTGACCCAGAAGGCACAGGTAAATTGGTGTGATCGATCGATAAAGGCCGCTTGTGCCCATTATCAAGCAGAGGATAGGCGCCCCTGGTCGCTATCCCTCATTAACGCCGAAAGTGGGCTTTCAGTTATTGTATGGACATTTCCTGCCCGGATTTTTCCATCCCCCGCCAGGATGTTCCCAGTTCGGAGCCTCACAAAAAGTTGGAAAAAAAAAGACTGCCTGAATATCTCAGACAGTCTTAAAAATTAAATGGCTTGATTCAATATGCCGGCAACAGATTCTGAATGGAATACTGCAACCTTTATTAATTACTGACGGGTATAGGTCAGATCGAAAATATATTTACCGCTCAAAATTGAATAGTTCACATGGAAATTATGGGTGTTGGCATCATAGCTGCTCGCGTTCACCACCGCACCATAGGAACCCGAACCCGGACCTGTTCCAGCGAATACCCCAATGGACCCATCTGGATTGAACGTATAATTGGTATATCCACCAAAAAAGTCCGCGATGTCATTTTCGGCCACTGAGGTGACTCCTGAAGTAGCTAGACTGACATTGTCATCAAATACGGTTCCGGCATAGGCATTGCTTCCTGAAATGGATACGTGAATGCCGTATTTACCATCCCACTGGTTCTTCACTGAAATATACAACAACAGGTGTTTCCATTGTTCAATGGGCACAGAAGACTGGGCAATGGTGATTGGCAGCACATATGCGCCACTCAAATCCAGTTTGCTGAAATTCAGGTGGACATTCATGCTGTCCAACCGCTTGCCGGCAGGTACTGTCAGGGTCCAACCGCTGGTTGAATACACACTGTCCGGAAGTACTTCAAAGCTGGTACCGTTGGCGGTATTGTAGCTACTCAGAAAAGCGGTATCCAGAGCCAGGGTCACTGAAGTCGAAGTGGAAGGCAGCGATGGGGAAGCTACATCCACAAACACCGGGAGATCCACTGAACTTACAGAAGCGTCATAAGAGAAAGCTACTAGTCCATTAAGGTTCGCTGCAGCCAATGGGAGATTTACCGAGGTTCCTGCAGTGGAAAAATCAGTATAGTATTTTCCGTTTTTTAAACAGGAACTCAGGGAAAGGACGACACCAAAAAGTATTAAACCCGAAATCAATACTTTGGCTTTATTTTTTATTTGCATATGGTTTCTTTTAATCTTCATTTTGAATTGTATTGATAGATTAACAATTAATTATTTCATCCAAAATATCTTGTCCGTAAATACATTGGTTGTCGCCCCACCTGCCGCAGCCCAAGCTGCATTGTTATTAGTCTGTTCCTCATCAGGATAGAAATAACGGAATGGCATATGAGGGAAAGTATTGGCTGCGTCAGCTGATACAGGCACAATGGGATATCCCATATTGGTTGCTGCACTATAAGTCTGTCTCCAGTCATTATAAGCTTCCACGTTATTAATACCATTTAAAGCGGCCCATTTCTGTTCGATGATGGTATGAACGAGACTGTCTGCAGTGGCAGTTAACGGGAAGGCTACAAAGCCGATATTCTGGCCATAATAAATTGCAGCCTGTGCGTCAGCAGCTGAAGCACTACCCCCCACATTCAAATACTCATATGATTTGGTGATCCCTTGCTGATACAACGGTAGTGCAGCTGCTGCACCGCCAGGTAAATATCCCAGAACGGTCGCTTCTGCCTGCAGGAAGTAACTTTCTGCTGCCAACATCATCACGGTACCCTGGGTAGGATCCTTCACAATCCCGGATCCGATATTGGAAGAACCGGTTCCATCAGGGTTTGCACTCTGTTTACCCAGGTAATTCCCCCAATAATCGCTGAAGTTCAGTGGAAGGGTGACATTATTATAACTTGGATCAGTGGCAGTGATATTTTTCGGTGAGTAAAAATAGCCCAAGCGTGAGTCATTGGTGTTCTTGTAAAAATCAATCGCGGTTTCATTGGCACCAATGTAGCTTGCATCACTGTTTAATGAGCCGGAAGGGCTAACCCCAAAACCACCATAGAAGTTATTAGGCTGTGCGGAAGTATATCCAGGGTTTACCAAGGCATCCGTCTGGAGATACCCATCAGATGCTGTGCCGGAAATTTCTGAACTGATATAAGACTGTTTGGCTGCAACATTGGTCTCCCTCAGAAGTAATCTCAATTTCACAGTATTGGCAAATTGCATCCAGGTTTGCATATCTCCACCGAACATGATGTCATCGGTAGTGGGCAGGACTGCATCCGCAGGATTCAGATTGGCTTTAATATCTGTGATCGCTTTGTCCAGTTTGACAGTCAAACTGTCATAAATGGAACTGGCGTCATCGTAATTGGGATAAAAGTTCCCTTGACCCTGAAGGGCCTGGGAATAGGGGATATTATTATAAAGATCCACCAGGTTCTGGAAGCAGACGGCCTCCAGTACATTGGCTATATCATAATAATTAGATTGTTTCGGGTCTCCGGCAGTTTTCTGGGCCATCACATTCAGATTAGCCAGAATGCCATAGTAATTGTCCCATAACTGAGGGGCCCCTGAATTCATTACATAGTCCTGAACAGTGCTGTTAAAGGAATATCCAGGTTGGTAATTCCAGTATCCCAACCAGGCTGCCTGCCGGTCATAGGCAGCAGCCCCGGTGGTTCCTGTCACCCCATTAAGCAGCTGAGACAGATTGTAAAGAGCTCCAGGAAGTAGTAATTGGGGGGTCGCCACACTCGTGGTAGGCGAGTTGGGGTTATTAGCAAGACTTGTCAGGAAGTCCTTCTTGCATCCCCAGTTGGTTATGGCTATGATTCCAAGTCCTATTAATACTTTTTTCATGTATCTTGATTTAATGAGATTGGTGATTTAAAAAGTGAATTTAACGACAGCAGTATATTGCCTTGTAGGAGGTAACTGGTAGTAGGTATTATCCCCTAGGGCGTTAGAGTTGTCGATGTTGAATTCAGGATCTGTAAAATTATTCTCCTTCGGTCTGAACATGAATGCATTGTTTACCATTGCGGTGAGGGTCAGGCCCTTAATGACTTTCTGCTTGGTAATAAGATGAGAGAAATCATAGGTCAGGCTGATAGTCCTAATCTTCCAGGCTGCTGCATTTTGAACATAGGAAGTTCCTGCACGCCTGTATTGAGAGTATACCCAGAATCCGATATTACCATCTTGAGTGTATACACTGTTGTTCGGTACATACTTACCGTTTGCATCTTTATATACTGAATTAGGATAGATGAAATTCTGACGACCGTTGGTAACAGTGTGCTGGCTGGCCCCGGTAAAGTCCAGGTTGGCTTCAGCTGAGTTATAAAATACATACCCACCGCGGTAGTCGCCGATCACCTGAAGGGTGAAATCCTTGTAATTAAGGGTGGTAGTAAGACCCAGGATGTATTTAGGAGTGGTTCTTCCTGCAGCTACATAAGAGTTAGATAAGGAAGGATAGCCAGTATTTGCATCCACGATCACTTTCCCCGTAGCGGAATCACGTACCAGGTCAGTTACATACAACTGAGGGAAAGACATACCTACGATAGCTTCGTTAAAGTTTCCAATCCCGGTTTGTTTGGTGGCGTTGCTGCCACTTCCATAAAGGCCCTTAACCGTGGTGGATTGAATAGCCAGGTTAGATCCCACTTCCCAGCGGATATTCTTATTATGAACCAGAATAGCCTTGGCATCAAATTCCCAACCTTCTGATACAGTATTGGCTGCATTGACATGGGCGGAATTGTAACCGGTTGAGTTGGTCAGAGACACCTGGAATAACTGGTTATAGTTATTGTCGTGGTAGTAGGTTACCCCTGCGGTGATGTCGTTATGCAATAAAGAAAATTCCAAACCGACTTCCTTTTCATTGGTAGCTTCAGGAGTATTGGCAGGATTATTATAGGTCCCGTTCAAAGTCAGGGAAGCAAGTCCTCCATAGGGAAATCCTCCTGTTACATTAAAGGTATTGACAGTTTGGTAGGGTTGCAGTGTGATCTGTCCAGTATGACTGTAAGCAGCCCTGATCTTACCATAGCTCAGGAATGATTTCAGAGAAGGGAATGCATCAGTGAAAACAAAGCTTGCATCTACCCCGTACACACTATAGGAATTATGTCCTGCCGCAAGGAGAGAAGAATAGTCTTTGCGGTAATCACCATGGAGGAAGAGCATGTTTTGATATCCCAGGGAAAGGTCTCCGTAGTATCCAATCAAACGGGTTTCAGAAATACTCTGTCCCACAGTAGGAATTCCGTATGAATAATTAATATTATACAAATCCGGCAAGATCAACCCGCTGGTCTGGCTCTGGGGGGAACCTCCCTGAAGGGTGGTACCATTGAAAGTACCTACGTTGCTTCCCACACCCTGAACCTGGGTATTGACATAGCGGTCCCAGATTGTATTACCTACAATCAGGTTGGCCTGGATATCGCCAAATTTATGCTCAAAGGAAGCCCGGATATCCTGTTGCAACCTCTTGAACAACTGGGTCTCATCCACGGTAGCACCGTTAATGTTCCCACTGGATGGAGTGCCATAAATACCGGAAGAAGGACCGGTGGCGGCAATAGAATAAGGCGAGAATATCGCTGCATTACGGTTTCCTTTATAGACCAAGTTGGATACCTGAGCACTCAAGGAGTAAGTGGCGGTAAACCAATTGGTAGCTTTTAAATTTCCAGTAAATACCCCCATCAGGTTGTCTGATTTGGCAATGTTGCGGGAATTATCCAGCTGCCACCAGGGGTTGATATAATATCCATTATAATAGTTGCTAAGAATGCCGAATAAATTCAGGTCCTGCCAGTTCTTGAGAGAAGCCAGTGGAATATTAGCAGGGGTATTCAGGATGGTCCAGTAGATGGGCCAACCCAGGGTAATGTCGTTACCTACCACATTGCTGTATTTGCTGGTATAGCTAG
>JAJXYG010000177.1 GCA_021780705.1 Bacteroidota bacterium | reverse complement strand
CAATTATCATATTTATGACATTTTCATGACCTATTATCAAAAATAAGAATTTTATGGGAAATCAGATTTTAACAATCTGGAAGGTATCTCTGGGGCGTAAAGTCCTGAACCTGATCGTGCAAGGAATGTCTGCGATGGGGATCTGGACTCTTTAACGTCCCAGACGTAATTAAAGTATGTGGAGGGGAGTATCAGCAATTATCAATTGATCGCTATATATATAATATATCCTATTAGGGTTATCCCCTTTTTAAACCTCTCCCCAAGGATTTTTCAGTAACCCGATCAGAAGTACCCACATGTAGTTAATTTTGCCGCATGCAAGTACTTGATGGAAAAATTGCCTCCGCCGCAATCAAAGAAGATCTGAAAACCAAGATCCATATCCTGAAACAGCAGGGAAAACGGGCCCCGCATCTGGCAGCCATCCTTATTGGACATAATCCGGCCAGTGAAACCTATGTAGCTTCCAAAGTAAAAAACTGTGAGGCTATCGGAATAGAATCCACCCTGATTCGGTACGAGGATACCATTTCTGAAGAAACCCTCCTACGGGAAATCCACCGATTGAGCGGGGACAACGGGGTAGATGGAATCCTGGTCCAGTTGCCACTGCCTGCACATATTAGTGAAGAAAAAGTAATATATGCAATCCCCCCTGAAAAGGATGTGGATGGCTTTCATCCGGTTAATGTGGGCAGGATGGTACTCGGGATGCCAGCATTTGTGTCTGCCACCCCTTATGGAATTCTCCTGCTCATGCAGCATTATCATATAGACACTGCTGGAAAAAATGTGGTGGTAGTAGGCAGAAGCAATATTGTAGGCACCCCGATTAGTATTCTTCTAAGCAGGAATAACCCCATGGGAAATGCCACGGTAACCCTTTGTCATTCAAAGACCCGAAACCTTAAAGAAGTCTGCAAAGGAGCTGATATCCTCATTGCTGCTATTGGAAGGCCAAACTTCGTAACCGAAGACATGGTAGCCGATCAGGCTGTGGTAATTGATGTGGGTATTAACCGGGTCCCTGATTCATCGAAGAAAAGCGGTTTTGCGCTGAAAGGAGATGTCGACTTTGACCAGGTTGCGCCCAAATGCAGCTATATTTCTCCTGTTCCAGGTGGGGTGGGACTTATGACGATTGCCGCCCTGCTGATGAATACCTATCATGCATTCACTCAAAAGGATGCTGTCCCCTCGTAATATCATATAGCCTGGAACCCAATATGAAAGAAGCAATGATACCCAACATGATATCCCGGGAAGAAGCCCTTCCTCTGATGGAAGCTTTCTACACCCTTCAGGGAGAAGGTTATCACCAGGGCAAGGCTGCCTATTTTATCAGGCTCGCGGGTTGTGATGTGGGCTGCCCCTGGTGTGATGTCAAGGAAAGCTGGATAGAAAGCCCTGACCAATCAAAAAAAATCAACGACCTCGTGGAATTGGCCAAGGCCAATCCTGCCAGGCTGGTGGTCATTACCGGTGGGGAACCCACCTTGTATCCACTGGGGCGCCTCACCGATGCCCTGCGTAAAGAGGGGTTCAGGACCCATATTGAGACATCCGGAGCTCATCCGCTCACCGGGACCTGGGACTGGATCTGCCTTTCCCCCAAGAAATTCAAACCTCCCACGGAGGACGTAGTAAATAGGGCTGATGAATTGAAGGTCATCATTTATAACCAATCTGACTTTCAATGGGCAGAATCTTATGCAGCAAGGGTATCTGCCTCCTGCAAACTTTACCTGCAACCCGAATGGGGCCGGGCCACAAAACTCCTCCCTTCCCTGGTGGACTATATCAAAGCCCACCCCAAGTGGGAATTATCCCTGCAGATCCATAAATATATACAAGTACCCTGATAAAAGAATTTTCCGAACTCAAATAAGCTAAACCTTACTCAAGGGATTGAATCAATTGAGAAATCTTCCTACTTTTATCATTCCCCAAATAAAACCCGTCTCTGTGTTATTAAGAAACATGTTACTAATTGGCATTTTCGCCAGCCTATCCGTCAAAAGCTTTTCCCAGTGGTATGATCCCGCCAAAGTGGACCAAAAGGCCAATCGCATCTATAATACTGCAATTGAAAAAGCCAGAGACGGGGATTATCCCGAGGCGATTGACATGATCCAGCAAGCCCTGAAAATTGAACCAAGGTTTGTGGATGCCTACCTGTCGCTTGCTGGAATCCATGGAGATATGAAAGAGTATGGCCAGTCCGCCCTGAATTTTGAAAAAGCATTTGCCCTGGATTCGGTCTATTCGGACTATTACCTGCTTCCTTATTCAATCTCACTGGCTGGAATGGGCCGGTTTTCAGACGCCCTGGCCGCAGTCAATAAATTCCTGGCAATCCCTGGCCTGAATGAAAGGAGCAAACTGGCGGGTGCCTTCAGGAAAGGGACCTATGAATTTGCCATTCATTATGCTGAGACCCATCCAGATAATGGCTATATCTTCAAACCGGAAAACCTCGGTGACAGCATCAATTCTGCCAACCTGGAATATTTTCCTTCCATTACCGTCGATAGAAAAAAACTGTTTTTTACCCGGCGGATTTCGGGCAACGAGGATATCTATGAAAGTGATCTTTCCGACGACAGTGTCTGGGGGAAGGCCTACCCCCTTCCCGGCCTGATCAATACGCCCACCTTCAACGAAGGGGGCCAGAACATTTCCCAGGATGGAAAATGGCTCATCTTCACCGGTTGTAATTTTCCCAGAGGCTATGGCAGCTGCGACCTCTACATTTCCTTTCTTACCCCCAAAGGCTGGAGTGAACCCCAAAATCTGGGCCCTGAGATCAATACCGAATTTTGGGAATCCACTCCCTCCCTGTCTCCGGACAAACGAGATCTGTACTTTAGCAGCAACCGGCCCGGAGGATACGGGGGCAAGGACATATGGGTAAGCCACCGGGAGCCCGATGGAAGTTGGGGTCCCCCCGAAAACCTGGGTCCCCAGATCAATACCGCGGGCGATGAGAGCACCCCCTTCATCCATGCGGACAACCAGACCCTCTATTTCAATTCCACCGGACTTCCGGGCTATAGCAATAAGCCTGACCTCTTTGTGACCCATAAATTGCCGAATGGAAAATGGAGTACCCCTGAGAACCTGGGCTATCCCATTAATACCATCGATGATGAAGGCTCCCTGGTAGTGGCTTCTGACGGAACCACTGCTTATTACTCCAGTGACCGAAGTGATTCCAAGGGAGGACTTGATATATACACCTTCCAATTGCGAAAGGACATCCGCCCACTCAGAACACTGTGGGTTAAGGGACAGGTATATGATGCAAAAACTCATTTAGGCCTGCCCTGTACGGTAGAACTCACCGATATCCAAAGCGGCACAGTAGTGAGCAGGCTCCAGACTGATGAAGAAGGCCATTACCTAGTGACCCTGCCTGTCGGAAAGGACTATGCTTTCAATGTCCACCGAAAGGGATATCTGTTTTATTCCCAGAATTACAATCTAGGCACCACCAATCCTGATTCCACCTTCACAGCTGACATCCCGCTTCAACCTATTGAAGCCAACGCACATATAGTCCTGAAAAATGTATTCTTTGATACCAAAAGAACTGCCCTGAATCCGGAGTCTATTGCCGAACTGGACCGGGTGGTGGCCCTCATGCAGGAAAATCCCGGCATCAAGATCCGTATTACCGGCTACACCGACAATGTGGGTAAACCTGCCGACAACCTGGTACTTTCCAAAGGCCGGGCTATATCTGTCGTCAATTACCTGCTCAGTAAAGGGATTGCCAATGACCGGCTTAGCTTTGAAGGGCTCGGGGAAGCCAACCCGGTTGCGGATAATTCTTCAGAAGAAGGTAGGGCCCTGAACCGCCGGACCGAACTGAAGATCATTTCCGTGAAATAGGGTGCCTGAAGGGTATCCAGAGCTCCATGGTAAAGAGGTTTTGCCAAATGGCTGAGCCCGCTTATTTTTGCACATGGCTACAATAAACAACACTCCCAAAGCTTCCAAAAAAATTTTCGGTGAAGGCCTGACCTTCGATGATGTCCTGCTGGTTCCCTCTTATAGTGAGGTACTTCCCAGGGATGTTAATATTAAAACGGTACTTACCCGTTCCCTTTCACTGAATATTCCGATGCTCAGCGCCGCAATGGATACCGTCACCGAAGCCAGCCTGGCAATAGCACTGGCACGCGAAGGAGGATTAGGAATCCTGCACAAAAACATGAGCATTGAAGACCAGGCCTCCCAAGTCCGAAAGGTAAAGCGCAGCGAAAGCGGGCTGATTTTGGACCCCGTAACTCTCAGTATCGAAGCTACCATGGGAGATGCCCTGAAACTGATGAAGGAAAACAGGATCGGGGGGATCCCAATTGTAGAGAATTCCGGGAAGCTGGTGGGGATCCTCACCAACCGGGATCTCAGGTTTGAAGACAATCTCTCCCGGAAAGTAAGCGAACTGATGACCCGTGACAACCTGATTACCGCCCCTGAAGGAACGGATATGAAAAAAGCACAAACAATCCTCAGGAAATACAAGATTGAAAAACTGCCCGTAGTCAACAAGGCAGGAATCCTCAAAGGTCTCATCACCTACCGCGACATCCTGCAACTCCAAAGCAAGCCCAATGCCACCAAAGATTCCTATGGAAGGCTGCTGGTTGGCGCTGGGGTGGGAATTACCAAAGACCTGACCGACCGGGTATATGCTCTTAAACAGGTAGGGGTGGATATCATCTGCCTCGACAGTGCCCACGGACATACTGCGGGAGTGATCAATGCACTGAAAAAAATTAAGAAAGAATTCAAGGGTCTGGACGTAATCGCCGGTAATATTGCCACCAGGCAGGGTGCTCTGGCTCTGGCTGAAGCGGGAGCCGATGCAGTAAAAGTCGGCATCGGTCCGGGTTCCATTTGTACTACCCGAATTGTCGCAGGAGCCGGGGTACCGCAGATTACGGCCCTCCTGGAAGTTTCTGCCGCACTCAAGAACAAGAAGGTTGGAATCATTGCCGACGGAGGGATCCGCTACACTGGCGACATGGTGAAAGCCATTGCGTCCGGCGCACACTGCGTCATGATGGGCGGGGTATTTGCCGGTACTGAAGAGAGTCCGGGTGAGACCATCATATTTGAAGGACGTAAATTCAAACAATACCGCGGAATGGGCTCTCTGGGGGCCATGGCCCAGGGAAGCAGCGACCGGTATTTCCAGAACGGTGAGGACCAGAAGAAGAAATTCGTTCCCGAAGGAATTGAAGGCCGAGTCGCCTACAAGGGATACCTCAGCGAAGTGGTACACCAGTTTACCGGAGGCCTGAGAGCCGGAATGGGCTATTGCGGAGCAAAAGACATTTCCGCCCTGCAGGAAGCCACCTTCATCCAAATCACCAATGCCGGCATGAGAGAAAGCCATGCCCATGATATTGAAATCACCAAGGAAGCGCCCAATTATAGCAGGTAACCCAACAGAGAGAGACGCCAAACAGTCGAACCGGATACTGCCGGCAGGGCAAGTGGTTTTATACCGTAACATGCGATTCTTTTTAACTACACCACATGCGAATGCTTAAAAAATTTGGAGTTGCGGGAATTTTTATGCTGCTGTGTTACCTGGTCCCATTACCAGGCTCAGCTCAATACAATAATTGTCATCTCCGGATCAGCATCCTGACCTGCACCCCGGGTTCAGAATTGTACTCCACCTTCGGCCACAGCGCCATTCGGGTAACCGATAGCGTGAGCCAAATGGATGTGGTCTACAACTACGGCACCTTCAATTTTGATGAACCGGATTTTTATTTAAAATTCGTTCGGGGGAAACTACTTTATTACCTCTCCACCGAAGATTTTGAATCTTTCAAGGAGGATTTTGAAACCGACCAGCGCGGGATCACTGAGCAAGTCCTCAATCTCACCTGCCCTGAGAAATATAATATATTGATGTTCCTTCAGACCAATCTGATGGCGCAAAACCGTTTCTACAAGTATGATTTTCTTTTTGACAATTGCACCACAAGGCTCAGGGATTTACTGGCCAAGGTGTCAGGAGAATCATTGAAATTTAAAAAGGTGGTCAAGGGCAAAAGGACCTTCAGGGACCTGATTTATGAATACCTGGACCATAATGACAAACAATGGGACAAACTGGGTATCGACCTGCTGCTGGGCAGCCCCACCGATGCCGTGATGAATACAAGTCAGGCCATGTTCATCCCTGATTATCTCATGAAATCACTTGACAGCGCCACCCTTGATGGCAAGCCCCTGGTCAGGGAAACCCATTCCCTATATTATTTCAAGCCACCGGTTGTGACCAAAGATTATCTCACTGACCCTATTTTTATATTTAGCCTGCTTTTGGCGCTCGCCGTATTTCTGAGCTATTCAAAAAAAGGGGTAGCCAGGAAATTTATGGTGGGTTTTGACCGATTGCTTTTCTTTTTGACCGGCCTTTTGGGAATCCTATTGCTATTTATGTGGTTTGGGACAGACCATGCCATGTGCCGCGACAATTTCAACCTGCTTTGGGCCTGGCCCACCAATATTTGGGCCGCATTCTATGCCCACTCTTCCAAAAAGCCTCACAAGGGTTATTTTCGGGTATACGGCTATTTTGGCATCCTGCTGCTGCTGGCATGGTTCTTTTTACCCCAACATTTTAATACTGCCCTAATCCCGATAGAAGCCATCCTGATTTTTAGGAGCCTGGTATTCATTTCACCCAAAAATACATTATGAGTATAGTCCAAATTATGGGGAGGAAGGTTTTTTATGCCACTGCAGGAAAAGGCAAACCGGTGATCCTGCTTCATGGCTTTGGAGAAGACCACCGGTTCTGGGACGGAATGGTTCCCTTGTTGCAGGAGGAATGCCGGCTGATCCTGCCGGATATTCCCGGAAGCGGGCAATCCGAACTACTCGAGGGCTCCCCCGGAATGAAAGAATATGCAGAAGTGGTTCAGGCGATCGCAGCGCACGAAGGGCTTGGTCATGAACAACCCTTTTGCCTGATGGGCCATAGCATGGGAGGATATATAGCCCTTGCCTTTGCCGAATTATACCCCGACCTGCTAAGCGGATTGGGCCTGGTGCATTCTTCCGCTTACGCGGATGACGAAGAAAAAAAGGGAGTCAGGCAAAGGGCCATTGAATTCATCGGTAAAAATGGGGCGCAACCCTTCCTTAAATCTTCCATTCCCAATTTGTTTGCCTCCCAAACGGTGGAGCAAAGACCCTGGCTGATCGATAAAGCTGTGGAATTTTCCAGAGACATCTCTCCGGAGGCACTTATCCAGTATTACCAGGCAATGATGAAAAGGCCGGACCGCACCCAGGTGCTCCAATCCTTCAAAAAACCCGTGCTTTTTCTGATTGGTAAATTTGACAAGGCCGTTTCTCTGGAAATTTCCCTGAAACAGTGCCATATTCCCAGGATCTCCTATATCCGTATCCTGGAAAGTTCGGGGCACATGGGGATTTGGGAGGAAGAAACGGAAGCCGGGCCATTCCTGCTGGAATTTTTAGGTACCCTTTGACCTCCCTAACCTTCGCCCTTGAGCCAACCAGACGGGCAGAAAGCCAGTTTTTTTGAGTAATTTCAATTCCGAAAATCTCTAAGATTTCCCTGCTATTATGAAAAAAATCCTGCTCATATGGATGCTGTTCCTTCCGACCCTTTCATGTCTGGCTTCTCATATTGTAGGGGGAGAAATGATCTATCAGTATGTGGGTCCGGGGCCCACTGCCAATACGAGCAATTATATAATCACCCTGAAGCTTTTCCGGGACCAGAACTGCACCAATTGCGCCCAGATGCCCACTGACGTATTCATTGGTATTTTCAATAATGACAATGGAAATCAGTTTCCGGGGCCAAGCCAGCCTTACGATGTCCTGAAAAGCAGCGAATACGCTGTGCCTGTTGATGCTTTTCCTCCCTGTATCACCAATCCACCCTTGCTCAATTACCATGTAGGAGTGTTTGTCCTGAATGTGACACTCCCTGATAATGCGAAGGGATATACGGCAGCTTACCAGACTTGTTGCCGGGTCAATCCGCTGGCCAACGTATTTAATATCATATCTGCGGTAGGAGCCACCGGAGCTACCTATAGCTGCAATATTCCAGGCACCCATGACAATTCTCCACAATTTACCAGCTCAGTGGATGCCATATGCAGGCACCGTCATTTTACGCTGAAGTTTGGTGCGACGGATCCCGATGGGGATTCCCTGGTATATGCCTTTGCACCCGCCTATAACAGTGGAGGGATTTCCAATGCCGGCAATGCCAATCCGAGCCAGCCCCCATACCGCCCGGTTGCTTATATAAATGGTTTCACTTTCAGTGCCCCCTTGGGAAACCAGGCTTCCATAGATCCCAACACCGGGATCATAAGTGGAATCGCTCCTGATGTTGGAAAATACGTGGTATGCGTCGCGGTAACTGCCTACCGCAATGGGGTATTTGTATCGGAGCATCGGAAAGACTTTATCGTCAATGTCACGGACTGTGATTTTGCAGGGGCCCAGCTGGTACCTCAACCCGTTTCATGTGATGGGTTTAATGTGAGCTTCTCCAATTCCAACAATTCCCCACTCAACCAGACCTACTATTGGAATTTCGGCGACCCTGCCAGCGGAAGCCTGGACACCTCCACCCTGCCATCCCCGGTTCATGTGTACACTGATACCGGAAGCTTTGTATACAAACTGGTCGTAAACCGCGGCCAGCAGTGCTCGGATTCAGCGACCCAAATCCAGAAGGTGTATCCCGGATTTTTTGCGGGATTTACCTCTTCGGCAAACTGCGTCAATAACCCGGTGCTATTCACCGATACCACTAAAACGCGTTATGGACTGGTCAATTCCTGGTTGTGGAATTTTGGGGACCCAACGAACAAGGGAGATACGTCCCGCCTGCAGAATCCATCGTATACCTATTCGACACCCGGGACTTATCCGATCTCGCTAACTGTAACCAATTCCAAAGGTTGCCAGAAGGTCATACCGGATACGATCAATATCCTCTCCAAGCCGCAGTTTCATGTCACCAATGACACCCTGATATGTTCGGTTGATACCCTGCAATTGCAGGCCTGGGGGGCTACCGGCACGATATCGTGGACGCCCAATTACAATATGAACAATCCCAGCAGCTTTTCACCCCTGGTGAGTCCGAAGGTGACAACCACCTATACGGCTACCCTGACCCAGGCGCCTGGCTGCTTTGCCTCCATGCCGGTACTGGTAAATGTGGTAAATAACGTATCACTGAGTATGCCCCCGGATTCCACGATATGCCAGACAGATTCTGTGCTCGTCCTTC
>JAJXYG010000085.1 GCA_021780705.1 Bacteroidota bacterium | reverse complement strand
AATCCCCTTGCCGAGCCGGTCGGTGGTTCGGAACCCAAAAATCCAGAAGGGGTAGGTGAAAGCCGCCATTAGTGGCTTGGCAAGGGCACTCATGGCGTATCCTATCCTGATAAAAGGAAGTCGTTTGCCGGTTCGGTCACTAATCTTTCCAAAATAACTCTTGCTTAATCCCGAGGTGGCTTCAGCGACCCCCTCCAAAATACCGATAAGCAGGAAGGAAAAGCCGATGCTCTCCAGAAATACGGGCATTACGGGATAAAGCATTTCACTGGCAACATCCGTAAAGAGGCTTATCAGTGAAAGAATCAGGACTGTGCGTGTGATGATCTTCGGGGACATATGAATGATGAAGATCGAATTATTTTGACAAATCGCAGAAGCTTTCCTGCTAAAAAGGTTTCAAACAATTGTTTGTGTAAATTGCAGGGGAAGGATAAAAAAGGAGCAGAAAGTATTATATGAGTAAAAAAACAGGAAAAAAAAGACCCGCACCCCTGGTAAAAGGGATTCTGGATATTACACGGTCAGGAATGGGCTACGTGATGGTGGAGGGCAGTGATTTCGATGTGTTGGTAAAGCCTAATGATTTCAATAAGGCAATGCATGGCGATACGGTTCGTGTAAGGATCCGGGAATCTTCCGGAAGGAGGTCGGAGGGAGTAATCGAAGAAGTGCTGGAAAGAAAACAAATCGAGTTCATCGGAGATATCGAAGTCAATGAGAATTTCGCATTTTTCAAACCCGACAGTCAAAGGCCCATGCCTGATTTTTATATCAGCAAGAGCAATCTTCAGGGGGCCAAAGACCACGATCGGGTGGTGGTCCGGTTTTTACATTGGGAAAAGGGAGCCAAGAAACCAGAAGGGGAAGTAGTCCAGGTCATGAAGGCCAGGGACCGTGGTGACCTGGCCATGAAGGAAATATTGATTCAAAGCGGTTTCGCCCTGGAATTTCCCAAGGAAGTGCTGGAAGAAACAGCTGCCCTTGATCCGGTGGTGAGAGAATCCGATATCCGGACCAGGAGGGACTGTCGCAAAGTGCTGACCTTTACCATTGACCCGCCTGATGCAAAGGATTTTGACGATGCACTTTCCTTTCAAAAACTGGGCAAGGACGAATTTGAGATCGGGGTCCATATTGCCGATGTAGGACACTATGTAAAACCCGGATCCAGCCTGGATAAGGAAGGATATGCGCGGGCAACCAGCGTATATCTCCCCGATAGGGTCAATCCAATGCTTCCCGAAAAGATTTCCAATGAGCTGTGTTCCCTCAGGCCATATGAAGACAAGTATACGTTCTCGGTAATTTTCCAGATTAACAGCAAGGGCAAGGTGAAGGACTATTGGCTGGGCAAAACGGTTATACATAGTGACCACCGGTTTACCTATGATGAGGTACAGGATATCATCGAGAAAAAATCCGGCAAATATGGGGAAGAGCTGCTGGTACTTAACCAGGTAGCAAAGGCACTTCGAAAGGAACGATTTAAAAACGGAGCCATTAATTTTTCATCCACCGAGGTGAAATTCAAGCTGGATGAGACAGGCAAGCCTCTGGGAATTGTGGTCAAGGAAAGTAAGGATGCCCATAAGCTGATTGAAGAGTTTATGCTGCTGGCCAACCGGACGGTGGCAGCCCATGTGGCCCGGGTGAAAATCAACAAGAAACCCATTCCCTTTCCCTACCGGATCCATGATACTCCGGAAGAGGAGAAGCTTAAACCCTTTGCAGCTTTTGCCAAAAAGTTCGGCTATACTTTTGATATGAATAACGAATCGGAAGTGGCGGCCTCCTTTAATAAACTGCTCCATGATGTACATGGCAAACCCGAACAGCATGTGCTGGAGCAATTAGGAATCCGGACTATGGCTAAAGCGGTCTATACCCAGGAAAATATTGGCCATTATGGATTGGGATTTACCTATTATTGTCACTTTACTTCCCCCATAAGGCGGTATCCGGATGTGATGGTCCACCGGATTTTGGAACAGGTAATCTCAGGAATGGTGGTTCCGGATGAGAAGATGGATGAAAAATGTACCCATTGCAGTACCAAGGAACGGTCCGCTATGGAAGCCGAACGTGCCGGAAACAAATACAAGCAGGTAGAATTCATGCTGGACAAACTGGGCGAGGATATGGAAGGTGTCATAAGCGGGGTTGCCTCCTTCGGATTTTGGGTGGAGACGGTAAATGAAAAATGTGAAGGCCTGGTCTCCGTTCGGGATTTAAGTGAATATGATGATTTCAGACACGATGATACGGACTACGCCCTGGTGGGCCTCAGAACCGGAAAAAGGTTCCGGATGGGCGATAAGATCGAAATCAAGCTGGTGGCAGCAAACCTGGAAAAGCGGCAGCTTGATTTTGAATGGATACCCGGATTGGACTTCCTGAAGGAAAAAGCAGTGCACAAGAAATTGACACCACAAAAAAATAATTCAGTGAAAAGGCATCACAGGTCTTCCAAACGAAAAAAATCCTGAATTCCTATACCGGGGACTTGCCTCCAAGACGAGTTGACTTCCGTACCTGCTATTATTCATGGTTAGGAGAAACCATTCGTAGGTTAGGTAGGCCCTTTCATTTTTCACCACAAATGGATAATCACACCTCATGCATACCTTTCAAGAAATTTCAAAAATCTTTGAAGAAAAATTCGGGAAACGGCATTTTCCCCTAGAGCCTAAAAATCTGTACGATGGTGCACAATATCTGCTGACACTTGGTGGCAAACGCATCCGGCCCCTGCTTTGTGTCATGGGAAATGAACTGGTTAATGATCTTAATCCGGATGTATGGCAGGTAGCTGCAGCCATTGAATTATTCCACAACTTTACCCTGGTTCACGATGATATAATGGATCATGCCCCGCTTCGAAGAGGGGTGCCTACCGTACACAAAAAATTCGGGGAATCCACTGCCCTGCTTTCAGGGGATGTCATGCTGGTGGCCGCTTACGAAAGTCTGCGAAGTATTGACCGGGAATATTTGCCCAGGGTGCTTAAGCTGTTCAATACAGCCGCCATGCAGGTTTGTGAAGGCCAGCAACTCGACATGGATTTTGAGAGCATGCCTAGGGTTACCATGGACCAGTATGTGGAAATGATTACCCTTAAGACCTCAGTCCTGCTGGCAACCAGCCTTCAGTTGGGGGCCGTCCTGGGAGGAGCAGGGATTGCCAATCAGGAGCATTTGTATGAATTCGGAAAGAACCTGGGCATTGCCTTCCAGGTACAGGATGATTACCTCGACGCGTTCGGTGATCCGGAAAAGTTCGGCAAACAGGTCGGAGGGGATATCCTTGCCAACAAGAAGACCTTTTTGCAGATCCATGTAATGGAATCTGAAGCCGGTGCACGGCTGGAGGCCCTGAATCGTGCTGCAGACGTGAAGGGTACCGAAAAAGTGCAAGCCGTACTGGCACTTTACAGGGAATGCCAGGTGGATCAATGGGCTAAGGCTTTAAAAGACCGCTATATGGCTACCTCAATGCAACACCTTGATGATATCGCGGTACTGTCATCCAGGAAAAAACCGCTGGAAGAACTGGCCCATTTCCTGTTGGACCGCCAGTCCTGATCGCAGTACAGCCGTGGACGGGCCTAAAGAAAGTATAACAACCTGGACCAATGTGCCTTCATAGTAACCTGCTATTAAGTGTTTTCCTGCTGGGGCTTACGGGAATCAACCGGGCTTCGGCTCAGGATATTTCTTCGCATCCCCTGACGGAAGTTCAAAGTGAAGAGGTGTCTCCTTTGTTTAGTGGGGAGGAAGTTGTCCAATTTACCTTGAGGGGAGATCTGGGAGCCCTTTTTAATGCCATTGGTGAAGATAATTCCTACCATCCTTTTGTGCTTTCCTATCGGGAGGGGACACAAATCCGGGATATCCCCTTGAGAATCCGGACCAGGGGACATTTTAGAAGACAGAAGCGCATCTGCGGTATGCCCCCGCTGCTCCTGGATTTTCCCGGGGACAGTCTTACTATACAAACCCTGTTTTCCCACCAGGAAAAACTGAAATTGGTAGTACCCTGCACCGGGGATGAATATGTTGTACGCGAATACCTGGTGTATAAATTATATAACCTGATTTCCCCGATGAGCTTTCTGGACCGGTTGGTACTGGTAACTTTCGAGGATTCTGGCCATAGAGTAAAAAGTCAAACCCATTATTGCTTTTTGCTGGAGCAGGATGTGAAAATGGCAGCCAGGAACGGAAGCGAGGTTTGGAAAAAGCAATTGCTGAATCAGTCCCATCTTCAAAGAGAGGATACCAGGAAGATGGCCGTTTTTCAATATATGATAGGCAATACAGACTGGGGGGTATCTTTTCTGCAAAATATCGTGCTGGTTACGCCTGATACCCTGTTACCTCCGGTGGGAGTCCCCTACGACTTTGACCAGGCGGGAATAGTGGACGCTCCCTATGCCGCTCCCCATGCGGAACTGGGGATCACTTCCAATCTCACCCGGTTATATCGCGGCCTCTGCGAAACTGATCTGAATCAATTGGATTCCACCTTCAAATTGTTCAATCAACTGAAGCCCCGGTTCTACCAGGTATACGACAGCTGCACCCTGATCAGTCCTTCCTATCGAAAATTTGTTCACCGTTTTCTGGATGGTTTTTACCGGACAATCAATAATCGCCGAGACAGAGAACACGAATTCAGTGCCCCCTGTAAACCGGAAAATCATATTGAAATAAAGGGAATGAAGAACTGACTGGCAGGTAAAGAATGCCGCTCATCGGGCAAATCGGATAAAATGTGGGTAATGGGGTTTAAGGAATGATAAAATAACCTATTTTGCAAGGACATCTCCTACCCGCTAAATCTTTCAAAAAAAAAAATTGCTTGTATTATGAAAAAATTATTTGGTTGGATTCTTGCCTGTCTTTTTTCTCAATGGATTTTTGCACAAAGTGCCACCACGGGGGTATCTATAATCCCGGAACCGGTGTCTGTAACCCAGCATGCCGGAAATTTTATTTTACCCAGAGACGTCTCCATCTCTGTGCCTGAAGGTGCGCAGATGAAAGAAATTGTCATGGTGCTGCACAGCCGTTTCTCCGTGCCGACAGGAGGGGAGGTGACCCTCAAACACCAGGGAACAGCAACCATAACACTGAAGCTGAATTCGAAATTTGAGGATTTGATTGGAAAGGAAGGCTACCATTTAACGGTAAGTCCCCACAATATTGTCATTACCGCCAATGAACCTGCAGGATTATTCTACGGGGTTCAGTCCCTGCTGCAATTATTCCCGGACCAGATCCAGGCCAACCAGCTTCAAAAAGGAGTCAAATGGGAAGCTCCCTGTGTGGCCATTACGGATTATCCCCGTTTTGGTTGGAGGGGACTGATGTTTGACGTGGCCAGGCATTTTTTCACCAAGGAGCAAGTGGAAGCCTATATCGATCAAATGGTTCGCTATAAATTTAACCTGCTTCATCTGCATTTGACTGACGATGAAGGGTGGCGTATTCAAATCAAGGGATTGCCCAGGCTGACGGATGTAGGTGCCTGGAATGTGAAAAAGGTGGGATACTTTGGCACCTTCGCGCCTCCGGCCCCTGACGCTCCCAGAAATTATGGAGGATTTTATACCCAGGAGGATATCAAAGAGATTGTGAAATATGCACAAGACCGCTTTGTCAACATACTCCCTGAAATTGATGTGCCGGGTCACAGCCTTGCTGCAGTGGTGTCCTACCCGGACCTCTCCTGTACCCCGGGGGCAGACAAATACCAGGTAAGGTCAGGAGAAAGGATCATGGACTGGTCTCACGGAGCTCCTCCGATTGCCCTGGTAGACAATACCCTCTGCCCGGCAAATGAAAAGGTGTATGAATTTTTGGACAAAGTCATCACCCAGGTTGCCCAATTATTTCCATTCCCGTATATCCATTTGGGAGGAGATGAATGTCCCAAGAATTTCTGGGAAAAAAGCGATGCGGTCAAAGCCTTGATGAAGCGTGAAGGGCTGACCAATATGGAGCAAGTCCAGAGCTATTTTGAAAAGAGGGTGGAAAAGATTGTGGAGTCCAAGGGGAAGAAATTCATGGGATGGGATGAAATCCTTGAAGGAGGTCTTGCTCCTGATGCAGTCGTGATGAGCTGGCGGGGTATGGCCGGTGGCATTGCAGCAGCCAAAATGGGACACGATGTGGTCATGAGCCCTACTACCTATGCCTACCTTGATTATATGCAGGGAGACCCCGCGATCGAGCCCCATGTATACGCCACCCTGCGCCTGAAGAAGGCCTATGAATTTGAACCTGTTCCCGACAGTGTGGAACCCAAATACATCCTTGGAGGACAGGCCAATTTATGGACGGAACAGGTGTATAATATGCGGCACGCAGAATACATGACCTGGCCCCGGGCATTTGCGATTTCAGAAGACTTGTGGTCGCCCAAAGCCAGCAAGAACTGGGATAATTTTGTCGGAAGGGTTCAAGATCAATTTGGTAGGCTTGATGTGGAAAATGTCAAGTACGCGCCCAGTATATATGATCCGATCATCAATGCCTCTGTGGGACCCGACAGTAGTATCGTTGTGGAAATGGAAACTGAAATTAAAGGGTTGGATATTTATTATTCCTTTGACAATTCATTTCCTGACCAGTTCTATCCCAAATATACCGAACCTGTGGTGATGCCTTCCGATGCCTCATTTATGAAGGTGATCACTTACCGGGATGGGAAGCCCATCGGAAGAATGATGACGGTTCCGGTGACAGAACTTCAGGCCAAGGCTAAACATAGTGATTGATCAGCCGGTGTACCCGGCAGGTTGTCCCGGATTTTGACAGTTTATGCAGAACTCTCTTCGGTGGAAAGGGAAGTGATTTAAAGGTATACTAAGAACCTTCCCTTCCCATTGGTGAGGGTGAGCACATTTCCATGTTGATCATAGAGCTTGCATGCAAAACTGGCGGTTACCATACATACCAGGGGAGAAGTCTTCACTGTTTTTACACTTTGAATGGCAAAATAGCTTCCGGTCTGATCGGTACTTCCCCAGAAAGTTTGCCAAAGAACTCCCTTGTTGTCACTATAAAGCATATTGATCCCCGGAGAAAGCAGGGTATCGGTCACCGTAGTACCAAGTTTGATCACCGTATCGGTGGTAGATCCCAGGTACGTGAAGGTCGTATCGTGAGTCAACACGGAATAATTGTAATTGCCGGCAGCAAAAAAGGAATCCACGAAATTGGAAGGGAGGGTATTGTAATAATAGAGTCGGATCCAGTCATTGTAATTTCCCAATGCCCATCCAAATGCAGGAGAGGAATTTTGTGCCTGATAAGTCATTACAGAACCCAGACGGTTGTAGCCGTAGGTAGTACTGTCCACCGGGTTGATCCCCACAAGGGTGCCCCAATAGTAAGGTCCTGCACCAAGTTTTTGTACGGCGAGGACCCGGGTGCCATTAAGGGTGATGTCCAGATAAATGGTGCTGTCGGTGAGGGTGGTGTCTACCGTCTGTACCTGGCTTAGGGAAGGATTCTGCATCTTTTTACAGGAAGAGAGCTGAAAGCAGCTGATCCCAAGAGCGAGAATGGCAAGGGACTTCAATAAAATTACTGTAGGATTTCTTTTCATAAAATTTCAATAGGGTCGCAAAATTAAGACTTTGAGTCCAATCGGATTGACCCTGCGAAGCTAGGATATTTATTCCATCTCATTTTGGAGATGCCCTTTTGATGCAAAAACAGCGGACCGGGTTGGGCAAATGGGGTAAAATCTTTTGGAATTTTTTATGAACACCCTTCAGGAATTCCCATAAACTCTTACCTTTCAATAAAAAAATACGATGCTTGCAAGATTACACACCCTGTTGATGACAATCAGCATTTCTCTTCTTTCCTTTACAGCGGCCAACGCGCAAAAACCCAATACCCTCACCGCCCAACAAAAAGCTGAAGGATGGCAATTACTTTTTAACGGCAAGGACCTTCATGGATGGCACTCCTATCTGGAAAAGGCACCCGGAAGTGCTTGGCAGGTAAAAGACGGGATGATTTTTTTGAATAAGAATTCCAAAAGTGTCTACAAAGATTTTGCAGACCTGGTCACTAATGACGAATACGAGAATTTTGATTTCAAAATTGAATGGAAGATGGAACCTTGCGCCAACAGCGGGATCATGTTTTATGTTCATGAATCTCCAGAGTTTCATAATACCTACGAGTCAGGACCTGAAATGCAGATTGCTGACCTGGCATGCAATGATGATGGAAGAATTCTAAAATGCAGGGCTGGAGATCTGTATGACCTGATACCGGCTGATACGGAATGGGTCCGCAATGGTGGACACTGGAATCAATACGAAATCATAGCCGACCACGGGCACATTGCCTTTATTCAGAATGGCCATAAGATACTGGAAACTCAAATGTGGGATGCCCACTGGAAGGATATGGTGGCTCACAGCAAGTTCGCCCAATGGCCCGGATTTGGCACCTTCCAGAAGGGACATATCTCCATTCAGGGAACAGAGACGGGCAAGCTGTGGTACCGAAATGTGATGATCCGAAAGCTATAGCGAGAACCTGACCCATATGGGGTTGCTTTGCGAAGCCCCCTGCTTGACCAAACTTCTTCTCAAATTCTGAATAAGCTTCTCCCTATGGGACACTCATTTCCTTTGATCAAATCTATCCTTAATAAAATTAAAACATACGACCATGGACGAGCAAAACACAAATGATGAAAAAGGCATTTCCCGCGCCGATTTTATTAAAAATACCGCCCTCACGGCGGCAGGATTTTATATCGTACCCCGACATGTACTGGGAGGTAAAGGGTATGTAGCCCCCAGTGATAAATTATATATTGCCGCGGTAGGCTGTGGAGGAGAAGCGGCCAATGATATATCTCACTATGCAAAGGCCCCCAAAAAAAATGCGGTAGTTGCATTTCTCTGTGACGTCGATGACCGGATGGCCGCTCCACGCCGCAAGGAATTTCCTAGTGCCGGATTTTACCATGACTGGAGAGAGATGTTTGAAAAAGAACATAAGAATTTCGATGCAGTGTCTGTAGCCATTCCGGATCACAACCATGCCATTGTGGGGCTGAGCGCTATGAAAATGAAAAAGCATCTGTACCTGCAAAAACCCCTGACCCATGATATTTATGAAGCCCGGATTTTGACGGAGGCCGCTGAAAAGTACAAGGTCGTAACCCAGATGGGGGACCAGGGTGCCTCTTGCGACGGAATGCGCACGCTTCGGGAATGGTTTGAAGCAGGGCTCATTGGCGATATTACCAAAGTATACAACTGGACCAACCGGCCGGTTTGGCCGCAAGGTATTCCCTGGCCCACAAACCGGCCTCCTGTTCCAAAGGAACTGAACTGGGATTTATGGCTGGGGACGGCAGAAAAAGTGGATTATATCGAAAACCTGGTAC
>JAJXYG010000304.1 GCA_021780705.1 Bacteroidota bacterium | reverse complement strand
CTCCACTATCAAAATAGTCCCTCAGTGGAACCAGGGAATCTTTTAAATCAGCCATATCTGCTACTTTTGTGTCTCAATTTAACGGCATCTCGCCGGAATCGCGAATATTGCCACACAAATTTTTTGAATGGAATCCGGATCAGGTTTTTTTGATGATGCCTATTTTATGAAGCAGGCCCTGAGGGAAGCCCAAAAAGCTTTCGACCAGGATGAAGTGCCCATTGGGGCAGTGGTGGTCATGCAGGATAAAATTATTGGCCGTGGCTATAACCAGGTGGAACGACTGGGAGATGCTACCGCCCATGCGGAAATGATCGCCCTCACCGCTGCTTTCAATCACCTGGGTGCCAAATACCTTCCCGAGGCTACCCTCTACGTAACCCTGGAGCCCTGCGCGATGTGTTGCGGGGCCCTGTACTGGAGCAAAATTGGCCGGGTAGTATTTGCGGCGGCTGACCCGAAGCATGGCGGACTTGCCCGGGTGAAGCTCCATCCCAAAACCCAAACCGCGACACATATTGCTGAAAGAGAATCCCTTGAGCTCCTAAAGGAGTTCTTCGGCAGGAAACGATAAGGGAATCCTAAAATGACCCTTTTGGGCAGGGATTTATTCCCACCCGGGCCATGCTTTCTAACATATAGTGATTAAATTTGTTGTAATCATATTGTTCACCCTTAAATACTATAATATTATGGCATTCACATTACCGGCTCTACCCTACAGCTTCGATGCGCTGGAGCCTCATATCGACAAACTAACCATGCAAATTCACCACGACAAGCACCACCAGGCTTATGTCGACAATCTCAATAAGGCCGTTGCCGGCACCCCCAATGAGGGAAAATCGCTGGAAGAACTGCTGGCCCATGCCGGACAGATCGGGGCCGCCGTCCGCAATAACGGAGGAGGTCACTGGAACCACAGCTTCTTCTGGGAAATACTTTCCCCATCCGGCGGAGGAAAACCTTCCGGAGCCCTGGCCAAAGCCATTGATGAATCCTTTGGTTCCTTTGACGCCATGAAGGAAAAATTCAATGCGGCAGGAATGGGAAGATTCGGAAGCGGCTGGGCATGGCTGGGAGTACTGGACGGAAAACTCACGATTTGTTCCACCCCCAACCAGGACAATCCCCTGATGGATGTGGCAGAGTGCAAATGCAAACCCATCCTCGGATGTGACGTCTGGGAACATGCCTACTATCTGAAATATCAGAACAAAAGGGCAGAATACCTGGGTGCGTTCTGGAATGTAGTTGACTGGAAAAAGGTAGGTACCCATTTTGAAAAGGCCATGGGCAAGCTGGCGGCTGCCTAGAAACTAGCTTGAGTCAGGTACCGGTTGCAACCGTTACCTCGGCGACTGAAATAAAAAATACCGTTTCTTTAAGGGAAACGGTATTTTTTTGGACACACTTTTTATTAATTATTTCAGGGTAGCCATATCAATCACAAACCGGTATCTCACGTCCCCCTTCAGCATGCGTTCATAACTCTCGTTGATGTCCTTGATATCGATCACTTCCACATCGGAGGTGATGCCGTTATCGGCGCAGTAATCAAGCATCTCCTGGGTTTCAGGGATCCCCCCGATCAGTGAACCTGCAAAGGACCTTCTTTGGAAAATAAGGTTAAAGGCCGGTACTTCTGCCGGAACAGAAGGCGCTCCCACACAAACCATGGTGCCATTGGTCTTTAGCAGGCCCAGGTAGGTATTGTAATCATGCGGTGCAGAAACCGTATTGAGGATGAAATCAAAGGAATTTCTGGCCTTGCTCATTTGAGCCTTGTCACTGGTCAATAAAAAGTGATGGGCACCCAGTCTTTTGGCATCGGCTTCCTTGGATGGAGAATGACTCAGCATGGTCACATCCGCTCCAAATGAGGAGGCAAATTTCACTCCCATGTGTCCAAGTCCACCCAGTCCCAGTATCCCTACCTTATGTCCTTTACCCACCTCCCAATGTCTCAGGGGTGAATAGGTGGTAATGCCGGCGCAAAGCAAGGGTGCTACCCCTTCCAGGGGAAGTTTGTCAGAGATGCGCAATACAAAATCTTCATGGGCAACAATCATTTTGCTATAGCCCCCGTAAGTGATTCCACTGCCGTCTCTTTCCCTGCCGTTATAGGTGCCTACCATACCGCTGGAGCAATATTGTTCCAGTCCCTCCTTGCAGTTTTCACATTCCCTGCAACTATCCACCATACATCCGATGGCAGCCAGGTCCCCGGGTTTATATCTTTTCACATGGTCTCCGACCCGGGTCACACGTCCGACAATTTCATGGCCGGGAACTACCGGGTAAATGGTACCGCCCCATTCATTTCTGGCGGTATGCAAATCACTGTGGCAAACCCCGCAATAGAGGATTTCCATTTCCACGTCATGGGGTTTGGGGTCTCGTCTTTCAATAGATAAGGATTCAATGGGAGTAACGGCGCTTTTCGCACCATAGGCTTTAACGGTTGTCATGTTGTAGTTTTTTTAGATAAACAATTTTTCTCTTAAAAGGTTGATGATTAAGGTAGAAATGATCATCGTAGCTTTGTGCGCTAAATTATCGAGGCGCTTTCAATAATTTTTGCAAAAATCACCTAAAATACTCATACATGCCTTTACTTTTTGAACCACTTACCCTCAGGGGAATTACCCTGAAAAACCGGATCGGAACCTCCCCCATGTGCCAATATTCCAGTGTGGACGGATTTGCCAATGACTGGCACCTGGTCCATCTGGGAAGCAGGGCCGTCGGAGGCTCGGGTCTGGTCATCTGTGAAGCTACCGCCGTATCTCCTGAAGGAAGGATCACTGCCGATGACCTGGGCATCTGGAAGGATTCCCATATCGACTTTCTTTCCCGGATCACCCGATTTATGGAAGACCACGGGACGGTCCCGGGGATACAGCTGGCACATGCCGGCAGGAAAGCCAGCCACCAGAGCCCCTGGAAAGGAGGACAGCCGCTGGTTCCCACAGCTCCGGGGGGATGGCAAACCCTCGCTCCCAGTGCGGCAGGCTTTCATCCGGGGGATCCGACCCCTGCCCAGATGAGCCTGGCCGACATCCAAAAAGTAGTGGAAGATTTCAGGGCGGGGGCAGTAAGGGCCGTAAAGGCAGGATTCAAGGTCTTTGAAATCCACGGAGCCCATGGCTACCTCCTTCATGAATTTCTTTCTCCGCTCAGCAATTCCAGGGACGACTCCTATGGAGGTACCTTTGAAAACCGTGTACGGATCCTTAGGGAAATTGTGGCTGCGGTCCGGGAGTCGATCGGGGAGGACCTTCCATTGTTTGTAAGGATCTCCGCCACCGACTGGGTGGAAGGGGGATGGGATCTTTCTGATTCGGTGGCACTGGTGAAAATCCTGGTTTCCGAAGGCGTGGACCTGGTGGATTGCTCTTCAGCAGGCAATGACCCCCGCCAGCAGATTGCCGTCGGGCCGCTCTTCCAGGTGCCCTTTGCAGAAGCAATCCGCAAGCAAACGGGAATGCCTACCGCTGCGGTAGGGTTGATTCAGACCGCCCAGGAAGCAGAGGAAATACTTGCCTCGGGGAAGGCAGATCTTGTCCTGATGGCCAGGCAAATGCTCAGGGACCCTTATTTCCCGATGCATGCCGCCTTCGAACTGGGAGCCTCCACCCACTGGCCGGTACAGTATGAAAGGGCGAAATTGAAACACAGGTAATGGACGGATAGCACGATTTTCTTTTTACTGCCTTCTATCCCTTCCGAGGGTTACCCCTATTTTCAGGTTGAAAGTAATGTAGGAATCGTTGTTCTTCGGATTGCCGCGGATGCCACCCGGATGGGCTGTTTCCGCACCGGGTTTGGCCCGGTTATTCAGCAGCAGGGCTTCGGTGAGCTGGGTTCCTGTAAAATGATTGGCAAAAACGGCCGGATTAATATAGCGTCCGCTTACATCATCGAGGTAATCGGTTTTCAGGAACCGGGTGATGATTTCCGCCCGGAGATTGATCAGGGGCGACAGGTCATATCGGGCGCCAATTCCTACCGGGAAGTTGATTTGCGTGAGTTTGTAAGGCTTGACATTGGGATATTCAGAAAATCCTTCCCCTTCGGTACTCAGTGGCTGGAGATTGACCCAGTTTCCGTTCAGATAGGCCTCAGGGTTGAAATGAAAATACCCGACACCGGCTACCAGATAAGGTGACACGGCAGGCGGATAATGGTCCTCGTCATAATCTCCAAAAATGTAAAACGGATGAAACTCCGCCACCAGCATCACCTCTGAAATCGGACTTCTGAAACTCAGGTTCCGGTAATATCGCTGCTGGCTATTGTCCCTTACGCTACTAAGTATGCTGTCATAAGCCTCGATGTTGCCATAGGTAGCCTCCATCCTCAATGCAATTTCATTTTTCCATACCACCCCAAAAAAGAAGGATCCGCAGGTCATGGTGTTTTTCAGGTTGAAATCCTTCACAAACTTCTTCCCAAGTCCTTTTCTTCCTCCCAGATCGGTAAAGCAGTTCATGGCACCAAAAGAGCCGCCGACCTCGTAGATCAGGTCATTCTGGTAATAGGTGCCATTATAAAAGTAATATTGGGCTTTGAGGGGACTTCCGGCTGCAACCAAGAAAAAAAATAGAAGAAGTTTTCTGATTTTTATCATACGAATTAAATTCGGTTTGTGCAGAAGTAACACAGAGGTCTTACAAAATAACGCTAATTTTTTTACTTATTGCGCTGAGTCTGTGAGAGATAATACCGGCAGGCCGGCTTCAGCCCACAAATGTGGCATTTCGGATTACGGGCCAGGCAGGTATACCTGCCATGCAAAATCAGCCAGTGGTGCGCCTTGTGAATCATTTCGGTGGGAAAATTTCCCGTGAGTTGCTTTTCGGTCTCCAGTACACTGGCTCCCTGGGTGACCAGACCGATTCTCTTGGCTACCCGGAACACATGGGTGTCCACCGCCATATTGGGCTGCTTGTCTACCACAGAAGTGATGACATTGGCGGTTTTTCTCCCCACTCCGGGCAGTTGGACAAGTTCCTCCACCGTCATCGGTATCCGGCCTTCAAATTTATCCATCACCATCTTTGCCATTCCAATCAGGTGACGGGTTTTGTTATTGGGATAGGAAATACTCCGGATCAGGGGGAACAGATTTTTTTCAGTGGCCTTGCTCAAGGCTGACACATCCGGAAACCGGTCAAAAAGGGGTCCGGTAGTCTGATTGACGCGTTTGTCGGTGCACTGGGCAGACAGGATCACAGCGACCAGTAGCTGATAAGGATTGTCGTAAATAAGCTCCGTATCGGCGTCAGGGGCGTGCTCAAGGAAATACCGGGTTACGAATTGATATCTTTCCTTCTTTGTCATAAAAAAAATCCCGCCACTGGGACGGGACTAAAATATGGTTTTAAATTGAAACTAATGGGAATGCAACTGGCCCAGCTTCTGGCTGGCATGTTGCAAAATCCTGTTGACCACCTCATCTCTGGGAGAAAGGGACGCCTTCCCCAGATTTTTTTGGGCAGCCACAATCTCTTCGTAAGATTGCTGCAGGTTCCAGTCTGCTTCCAGTGCTGCTTTGATTTCCGCAGCCCTGCCTTCAGACGTTTCTTTGTACAGATATCTAACCAAATCGTCAGGTGTGATTCTAATCATGAAATAAGTGCTTTAAATAAGTAATATCCAATTCAATAAACTAAAACGACCTTGTTTCATTATTATTGTGTATTACCTCACCGAGGATGAATCGGTAGAAACCAGGAAAAGATCCTCATTATCCCGTTTCATCAGGTACTTTTCACGGGCAAATTTTTCCAGGGTCTGGGGATCTGTTTTCAGAAGCCCCAATTCCTGCTTTGCCCCGGCCATCCGCTGTTCCATGACCTGCTCGCTCTTTTGAAGCTTACTCAGTTCACGGGTCCGCTTTAATTGCAGCCAAAGGTCATTTTTATCAAAGAACAATAACCATAACACAAAAGCTGTGCCTGTTATGAAATACCGATTGGTGAACCACCTTCCTTTTGGGTGCATGTTACCTGTATTTGGGTGCCTGCAAGCCCCTGTGAAGGGGCTTTTTGGCCCATTTGACCTCCTTATTTACCAAATTTAATTTTTCCTGAGGGAAAAACCGCACTTTCGGCCAAAATTTCTTCAATCCGGACCAATTGGTTGTATTTGGCGATCCGGTCGGTCCTGCTGGCTGATCCGGTTTTGATCTGCCCGCAATTGAGGGCCACCGCCAGATCCGCGATCGTAGTATCCTCGGTTTCCCCGCTCCGGTGACTCATGATGGTATTATATCCGTGAGTCTGGGCCAGGGTGACGGCATTGATGGTTTCGGTGAGGGAACCAATCTGGTTTACTTTCACCAGCAGCCCGTTGGCGATATGCTCATCAATACCTTTTTGCAATCTTTTCACATTGGTCACAAACAGATCATCGCCTACCAGCTGCACCTTGCTGCCCAGTTTGTCGGTAATCAGCTTCCATCCTTCCCAGTCGTCTTCGGCCATTCCATCCTCCAGGGAAATGATCGGGTACTGACTGACCCATTTTTCCCAGAATTCCACCATCGCGGCACTGCTCAGTTTCTTTCCGTCGGATTTGTGGAAGTGGTATACCTTTTCTTTGGTATCGTACATCTCACTGACCGCAGGGTCCATTGCGATGGCCACCTGGGAACCGGCTTTATATCCCGCCTTTTCGATGGCGGAAAGCACCGTTTCAATAGCTTCCTCATTGCTCTGTATATTGGGGGCAAATCCGCCTTCGTCTCCCACATTGGTACTGTAACCTTTCTTCTTTAACACAGATTTAAGAGAATGAAAGATTTCCACCCCCCACCTCAGGGCTTCGCTGAAGGACGCAGCACCCACGGGCATGACCATAAATTCCTGGAAATCGATTTTATTGTCTGCATGGGATCCCCCGTTGAGGATGTTCATCATCGGAATGGGAAGGGTCCTCGCATTGGTACCGCCCACATAGCGGAAAAGCGGAAGGTTGGCTTCCAGGGCCGCGGCCTTGGCCACGGCAAGGCTCACAGCCAAAATAGCGTTGGCGCCCAGTTTGCTCTTGTTTTCTGTCCCGTCAAGGGTGATCATGGCGCTGTCAATGCCTATCTGGTCAGCTACATCCCAGCCGATCAGCTTGTCTGCTATCAGGTCGTTCACGTTGGCTACTGCCTTCAAAACCCCCTTTCCACTGTAGACCTTCTTGTCTTCATCGCGAAGTTCTACGGCTTCGTGTACCCCGGTACTGGCTCCTGAGGGTACGGCAGCCCTGCCCAAATATTCGTTTTCGGTAAGTACGTCCACTTCCACGGTGGGATTTCCACGACTGTCTAATATCTGACGTGCTTTAATGCTGGTAATGTAGCTCATAGTTTGTTTGATTAATTGTTTTGAATGTTACCCGTTAAAGATTTAAATATTTCTTCCAGTGATTTGGACTGGGTTTGTAAGGATAGAATGTCCAGGTTATTTTCCAGACTGATTTTCAGAAGTCCCTTCTTGGCGGCATCCGGATCGGAAGTAAACAGGTTATACCCCGCAGGAGGAATGGCTTCCACATGGGTAATACCCGGAACGGCCGACAAAATGGATGGATCTACTGATGCTGAAAACTGCACCTTGACCAGGTGTTCGGCAGGACCAGCCGATTTCAGTCGGGCAAGGCTGTCATCGGCCACGATCTTTCCTTTATTAATGATCAGGATATGGTCGCAGATACTCTCCACTTCCTGCAGGATGTGAGAGGAAAAAAGGACGGTCTTGTTCTTGCCCAGGCCGCGGATGACTTCACGGATCTCGATAATCTGGTTGGGATCCAGCCCGCTGGTAGGTTCATCCAGCACCAGCACATCGGGATCATGCAGCAGGGCTGCGGCAAGCCCTACCCGTTGCTTGTAGCCTTTGCTCAGCTGGCCGGTCTTTTTACTGGATTCGAGGCGCAGTCCGGTCAGGTCGATTACTTCTTCGATCCTGCTTTTGATACTTTTTTTATCCAGATGGTGCAGGCCTGCCATGAAAGCCAGGTATTCCCTGACATACATGTCATAGTAAAGGGGATTGCCTTCCGGGAGGTAGCCAATCTTCTTTTTGGCCTCAAGGGTTCTTAGAGAAACGTCCAGGTCGTTGACCTTTACCGTACCTGAATCGGCGGACTTATACCCGGTAATGATCTTCATGGTCGTGGATTTTCCGGCTCCGTTAGGCCCCAGAAATCCTACTATTTCATGATCACCGGCAATAAAGGAGATATTGTCAATTGCCTTTTGCGAACCGTAGGTTTTTGTAAGATTGGATACAGTAATTGACATCTGTTTCAGGAATCAGTTGGAACGTTCAAAAATTTTCGCAAAACTACGATTTCTGATAAATCTTTTCAAAATATCAGCCTGCCGCCCCTGAGCCGGGTGGTTTTCCGCCCCTATTTCTGGATGGGCCGTTATTTCTCCGGTTATTGCGGTTATTTTGAGGCCGGTTTTGCGGAGCCCGACCCTGGGGTCCCGGTTTGGAAGCAGGTTTACCTGCGGGGTTGGCGGCGGGTTTCGCGGAGGGATTCCTGGATTTTTCGCGGGAATTCCGGCTCCTTTTCCGCTGGTTCTTTTCAAGGGTCTTCAAACTGATATGGCCCACCACATCCACGAATTCCGGTTCTGCTTCCTTGGCCTTATCACTGACAATTTCTACGGTCTCCAGGGCGTCGGGTTTGATCCCCTGACGGTTCTGGTCCTTTATGTTGCGAACACTCTCTATGGAAAGAGGGTAGTGCCGGGTGCTGTCATGCATGGAATACCACATCAGGTTGCGAAAGATGTCCTTTTTGATCAGGAAGGCCCTTCCTTTGGTGAGTTCAAGCACTTCTGCATCATCCGGGAAATTCTGAAGGGCATCCAGGTAGGTATCCAGTTCGTAATTAAGGCAACATTTCAGTCTGCCGCACTGTCCGCTGAGCTTGGTCTGGTTGATGCTCAGGTTCTGGTAGCGGGCGGCATTGGTATTGACACTCTTGAAATCAGTAAGCCAGGTGCTGCAGCACAGTTCCCGTCCACAGCTTCCGATTCCCCCAACCTTTCCCGCTTCCTGGCGGGCACCAATCTGTTTCATTTCCACCTTCAGCTTGAACTCCGAAGCATACACCTTGATCAGTTCCCTGAAATCCACCCGGTCATCAGCGATATAAAAGAAAGTTCCCTTTCGTCCATCAGCTTGAATTTCCACTTCTGCCATTTTCAAGTCTACCTTCAATTGCCTGGCGATGGCCCGGCTGCGGATCAGCACTTCATGTTCCCGGGCCTTGGTCTCTTTCCATTTATTCAGGTCATTGTCGGAAGCCAACCTCAGAATCTTTCTGAATTCGGAAGCCGATTCACTCAGCCCCCGTTTCTTGAGCTGGAGCCGTACCAGTTCTCCGGTAAGGCTGACCGAGCCCACATCAAATCCGCTGACCCCTTCCACTGCG
>JAJXYG010000286.1 GCA_021780705.1 Bacteroidota bacterium | reverse complement strand
TTTTACTTAATTTTGGCACAGGCATTTTAGACAAATTAAACAAAGCATATGAGTGTGGTCGATTTAGTTATGCCCAAATTGGGTGAGAGTATCATGGAGGCAACCATTCTGAGGTGGTTAAAAAAGCCCGGGGACAGGGTGGAAGAAGATGAAACTGTCCTTGAAATTGCCACCGATAAAGTGGATAGCGAGGTGCCTTCTATTGCCGAAGGGGTGATTGCTGAAATCCTGTTTAATGAAAATGATGTGGTACCGGTAGGTAAGGTGATCGCCAGAATCAATACAGATACTGAATCTGTGGTGACTCCTTCACCCCAAACTCCTCCGGCTGCTGAACCACGCCGCCAGGAACCTTATGAGGAGGCCAACCTGGTGGAAGAAATTCCCTATCAGCCTTCCGGAAATACCCAGGCTGCCCACGGGTCTTCCGGCGTCAGATTTTACTCCCCTCTGGTTTTGAATATTGCAGCTTCTGAAGGAATTTCCATGGCAGAGTTGGAACAAATTTCCGGGACCGGACAGGACGGCAGGGTAAGCAAAAAGGATATCATGGCCTACCTGGAGCACCGCAAATCACAACCCCATATTCCCGTTGCGGAAGCGGCTTCTGAAAAAATCACGGAAAAGCCGGCGCATACCCTCAGAGAGGTGCCTGTACCATCCGCAGAAAGGGATTTTAGTTCTCCTGCTGTACTCGGAGGTGGGGTAGAGATCATAGAAATGGACCGCATGCGTAAGCTGATAGCCAAACATATGGTGGATAGCAAGAGGACCAGTGCGCATGTAACCAGTTTTGCAGAATGTGATGTAACTCATCTGGTGATGTGGAGGGAGCGGGTGAAAAAGGAATTTGAAAAACGGGAAGGAGAAAAAATTACGTTTACCCCCTTGTTCATTGAAGGGGTTATCAAATGCATCAAGAAATATCCGCTCTTAAACAGTAGCGTGGACGGGGACCGTATCCTGGTTAAAAAGAATATCAATATCGGGATGGCCACTGCACTGGCCAATGGCAACCTGATCGTTCCTGTGATTAAGAATGCAGACCAGCTCAATCTTACCGGTCTCACCAAGCAAGTCAATCACCTCGCCAATGCGGCGCGGACCAATAAACTCAGACCCGATGACACCACCGGAGGTACTTTTACCCTGACCAATGTGGGCACTTTCGGAAGCATTATGGGAACCCCCATTATCAATCAACCCCAGGTAGCCATTCTGGCAGTAGGGACCATCAAAAAACGTCCGGTAGTAATTGAAACCGATCAGGGTGACAGCATTGCCATCCGCCATATGATGTACCTTTCCCTCAGTTACGACCACCGGATTATTGATGGTTCATTGGGATCCACTTTCCTAAATGCAGTGGCAAAGGAATTCGAGAATTTTGATTTTCACAGAAGTATCTGAGTCCCATAATTTGCCTCGACAATTATCCCTGTATCCACCCGTCCCGTTGATCCGGACTGAATTTCCAGGGTGCAAAATTATTTTCAATATTGCTGAACATAGAATTCCATTCCTGTGGCGCATTGCTTTCTTCCATCACCAGTGATCTTCTTAGTTCCAAAATGATAGAAAGGGGACTGATGCTTACCGGGCATTCTTCCACACAGGCATTACAGGTGGTACAGGCCCTGAGTTCCTCCACAGTAATGTAATCATGAAGCAGGGTCTTTTGGTCATCCACAAATTTTCCATGCCGGCGGACATTCCTTCCTACTGCCTCGACCCGGTCACGGGTGGCCATCATAATTCTTCTGGGGTTGAGTAGCTTTCCGGTCAGGTTTGCAGGGCAGGCTGCCGTACAGCGGCCACATTCGGTGCAGCTATAGGCATCCAGAAGGCTTTTCCAGCTCAGGTCAAAAATGTCCTTTGCGCCGAAACGCTCCGCAGGACTGGAGCCTTCACCCTGGGCGGATTCCTGGGGCACCAGTTCAGGATGGAACACATACTGGATCTCCTTTTCCACGCTCGGCATATTGGACATTTCCCCTTTGGGATGAAGGGACTTGTAATAGGTATTGGGAAAGGCGAGCAGGATATGGAAGTGTTTGCTGTAGGGCAGATAATTTAAAAAAGCAAAAATCCCGGTAATATGCAGCCACCAGCAGGTCCGTTCCATTCCTGCCAGGGTGAATGAGGAAAACCCTTTCAGGTAAGGGGCCATCATTCCTGACAGGATGAAACTTCCGAAATCGGGGTAATGAGGATTGCCCTGTAACTGAAGCGCCCTGTCTGATGCATTCATGGTAAGAAACAGGCTCATCAGCAGGATTTCAGTGATCAATATGAGGTTGGCATCCGTGCGCGGCCATCCGTCCAGGTCGTGAGAAATGAACCTTCGAAGTCGAAGTACGTTTCTGCGTATGAGAAATACGACACAGGCAATCCAAACCCCGGCAGCCAGCAACTCAAAAAAATTAATGACAAAATGATAGAACCCGCCCAAAAATCCGGCAAAGAGCCGGTGGGTGCCAAGCAGGCCATCCAGGATAATTTCCAGGATTTCGATATTGACTATAATAAATCCTGCGTAGATTATAAAATGAAGGATACCTACCAGGGGATAGCGGAACATCTTTTTTTGCCCAAAAGCCAGCAGCATCACATTTTTCCAACGTTGGTTACGATTTCCTGAAATTTCTGCGGGCTTTCCCAAATGAATATTAAAGTTTATTTCCTTAATTTTCTTGGAGAAAACCCAGATGGCGGATGCACAAAGCAATAAAAAAAGGATTTGCTGTATATATTGCATAAGCGGGAAATTGTGCTAAGTTAATGGATTCGGGTGTTTGTTGGTCAATTGGGCTTGAGTATTTAAATTCACCAAAATCTTTTAGTAAATGGCCTCAGATAATTGGATACTTACCGGCGAAATTGCCATGAAGAAGATGCAGCGCATGGCCTTCGAAATTGTAGAGCGCAACATGGAGGAAGCGGGAATCATTCTGGCCGGGGTAAGAGGTAACGGGGTGGTAATTGCTCGTATTGTAAGCGGACTGCTGAAAGATATTTTCAAAGGCACCATCGATGTGATGGAAATTGATATTGACAAGAAGTTTCCAAAAGAAATTTCCATAACTGGCAACCGCCATTTCGATAACGCCACCGTCATTATTGTAGATGATGTGTCCAACAGTGGAAGAACCTTGCTTTATTCGCTTAGACCTTTTCTGGAGTATTACCCCAAAAAACTACAGATCCTGGTGCTGGTGGAACGAAGCTATAAACAGTTTCCGGTTACCCCGGATTATATGGGATTATCTATCTCCACCGCCCGTGATGAAAAAATCATTGTGGAGACCCATTCAGGAAAGGTGATGGGGGCAAAGTTACAGTGAGAATTTCCTGAGTTAATCCCCTCCGGCTCAGACCTTTAAAGTAGGTGTTCGGTCCGGAGACCTTATCTTTGGATTGGGAAAAACAGGGTATAAAGTGGTATAATGGAATTCAAGCGACCTATCCGAAGTCCCTTTCTGGAATTGATTGCTTGACGCTCCCGAATGTTACGGATGGAATGGCAGCAATGTACCTTAGCAACATATAAATAATCGCGAAGAATAATTTTAAAAGGCTAAAAATTAAAAATTATGGAACCCACAACTGAAAAGAAAATACAAGAATGGCTGGAGGGAAATTATGACGAAGGCACTAAAAAAGAGATCAGAAGAATGCAGACTGAAGATCCGGCCGGCCTTGAGGATGCTTTCTACCGGGACCTGGAATTTGGTACCGGTGGATTACGGGGTATTATGGGAGTAGGAACCAACCGGATGAATAGCTACACGGTGGGAATGGCTACCCAGGGATATGCAAACTATTTGAAGATGTGCTTTCCTTCTCAGATCAAAGTGGCCATTGCCCATGACAGCCGTAACCACAGCAGGGAGTTTGCAGAAATCACTGCCCATATTTTTGCGGCAAACGGGATCAAGGTGTATCTGTTTGATTCGCTGCGACCCACTCCGGAACTGAGTTTTGCCATTCGAAGCCTGGGTTGCCAGGGTGGGGTGGTCTGTACGGCCAGCCATAATCCCAAGGAGTATAACGGGTACAAAGCGTACTGGGATGACGGTGCCCAAATGGTATCTCCCCATGACAAGAATGTAATTAAGGAAGTGGAGAAGATCCGGAGCCTGGATGACGTGAAGTGGAAAGGCCATGACGAGAATATTACCATTATTGGAAAAGACCTGGATGATTCTTATATACGGATGCTTCAGACCCTTACAGTCAATCCCGATATCTGTAAAGCCCAGCACGACCTAAAAATTGTTTATACCCCTATTCATGGCTCGGGGATTATGCTGGTTCCAAGCGCCCTGAAGGCCTTCGGGTTTGACAATCTACATGTGGTCAGGGAACAGGAAGCACCCGATGGAAATTTTCCTACAGTGGTGTATCCGAATCCGGAGGAAAAGGAGACGATGAGTATTGGCCTCAAAAATGCGAAGGAAATGGATGCAGATATCCTGTTGGGAACAGATCCGGACGCAGACCGGGTGGGTGCAGGGATTAAAAATGACAAGGGTGATTGGATATTATTGAATGGAAATCAGACGGCGCTCCTGGTATTTAATTATATTATTGAAGCCAGGAAGAAAAGTGGCCTTGCCCGTCCCAACGACATGGTGATTAAGACAATTGTGACCACAGACATGATTGACGTTATTGCAAAGGAAAATGAGATCAAATGTTATAATGTGCTTACGGGATTTAAATGGATAGCCGCGCTCATTAAAAAATTGGAAGGCAAGGAACATTATATCGTGGGTGGAGAGGAGAGTTTCGGTTTAATGATCGGCGATGCGGTCAGGGACAAAGATGCGGTTAGTGCGGTTGCAATGATTTGCGAAATTGCTGCGGTGGCAAAAAATGAAGGTCAGACCTTGTTCAAAAAATTAATCGACCTATATGTAAAATATGGATTCTACAAGGAACACCTGATTTCCATCACCAAGAAGGGGATGCACGGATCCAAGGAAATTGCTGAAATGATGAGCAATTACCGCAAAAATCCTCCCAGTGAAATTGGGGGTAGTCCGGTAGTCTTGCTAATGGATTACGAGGAACAGGTGTCAAAGAATTTGAAAACGGGGGCTACAGAAAGAATAGATCTGCCTAAAAGCAATGTACTTCAATTTATTACCGAAAACGGCAGCAAGATTTCTGCACGACCCAGCGGGACCGAGCCCAAAATCAAATTTTATTTCTCTGTAAATACCAAACTGGAGAGCCCGGAAGGCTACTACCGGACTGATCAGATACTGGAAGAAAGAATTGAAAAAATAATTGCCTCCCTGAATTTGAAATCCTGACCCGGAATCATACAGTCACCTGGAACCCTCAAGGCGGCTTTCTCTTTAAAAAGCGCCCTTTCAGGATTTTAAAGCGGTTTTTTGCCTGGAATTTTGGTATTGAAGAGCGGCATAATTTGGTGTGAATTATTGTAAGTATTTGTAATTGAGTAGATTGTAATTTTTTACTGATTTTGGCATCATTTTTGGTCCTGTTAGGATGAAATCATTCCTATCAAAAGCCTGAATCTCCAATCTTCTAGGTAAATCACCCCTCTTTACAGTACTTTATTGTTTGAAAAACCTTGTAAGTCAGAGCACTATTTATTCTTGAGATATGGCTCTGACTTATTTTTTTGCCCACCTTGAATGGTAAATCATTGATTATTAGGGAAGAGCAGTGTCCGTATCTGCGTGGAGTATTGCAGGTCATTAGGCTTAATTGCGCTTAATTGCTCGTTTGCCCTGTCCGTTCCCTCACCCTTCTTTTACCGCTGTTTTTCTTCTGGTATTCTACTACTTCAGGCGGGATTCGGTTGATTTTCAGGGTATCCGGGGCAGGCGCCGGCTTGGGGCCTGGTATCAGGTGACCCCGGTCAAACTTTTCTATCCGGTCAATCCGACCTGTGTGGGTATCATAGTAAGTCCAGTCACCGTCTTTTACACTATAAGGCACCGCTTTGACTACCTTGAAGCCCACCACATTGTTATTCCCTGGGCCATAGAGGGCAATTGTATCGTAAGGCTGGTTAGGATTATAGGCCCTCCAGTTTTCCTCTCTTTTTAAGGCGCCTTCTTCGCTAAAATACTGGCATACCCCGTCTTTTCCCCCGTACTTGTAGTGTTCAATGGCAATCAGATCGCCGGTAAGGTCATATTTTCGCCAGAGTCCTTCCTTTCTATCATTGACAAAGACCCCTTCCGCCTCATATCCCGGTTCCCCTCTTAACGGATCTACATGGACTACCCATCTGCCCTGTTTCATGCCATTATGATCCACCACGTTAATGGTGTCTCCCTTGACCGAGATAATATAGGACTTATACTGGGCTTGTGCACCCATAGTCCCAAGGAGCCCAATCAGGCATATTAACCACGATTTGCCAAAATAGAAAATGAATCGGGGGGCACGCGTTTTCATGTTAAGGTTATTTTTATTTGCCTCTCTATATCCCTACAGGCAAAGAAAGGGACTAGAAATGGGGTCACCTAATTCCAACGACTTAAGTGCCCCAATATTATTATATCGTATCAATTTCATTGCCAGAAATTGGCCGGATGGGATATTTGACCGATTCCCGGCGGAAATCCGCATTATCAGACGGGAAAAACCCTGTCCGTTCAATCATATAATTGGTTGAAGGCTGCCCGGATGGTACCTTTGCAGGGAGTTCCCTTGAAACCGGACATGTGGGCGCTTACAGTAAACCCCTGAGATATCAGAAGCCTTCCTTTCAGGTAACCAGGTGATTTGAAATTATGATAATTTAAAAGTTTGTTTTATGAAGATCAATTTGCAGTCATTGCATTTTAAGGCCAGTGACCATCTTAGTCAATATGTATCTGACAAGGTGGGAAAGCTTTCACATATAAATGGTGACATCATCAGTGCCGAGGTTACTTTATTTAGTGAGGATGGTAAGGGCATCCCCAGGTATTACTGTGAGATCCGCCTCAATATCCCGGGCCATGATGACTTTGTAAAAAAGAGCGCTGACCAGTATGAAGCTGCTATTTCAGAAGCGGTGGACGCCCTTCACGAGATGCTGGTGAGAAACAAGAAATAATCACCTGCATTTTATTCCAAGCTGCAGGTAAGTTTTTTTTAAAGCTTGTTTCCCTGACCCGTTTGACCTGGGTCGGAAAGTGATCATTATGCTTCTATGGAGCGGGCGTCTAGCTTTTGAATTGCTGAATCGAGGCTTACCTTCCACGGGCCTGGGTCCAACTCCTGGTTCTCCTGAAACCACTGTGGGAGGCAGGTCTTCGGGAAAGCGTATTTTTCGGTGCTGCAGGATTCTGGACAAACTGGAAAGTACTTGCATAAGGGTGATCTTCCACCACAGGTATGGTTTGTTTGATCAGTTTATGTATGTCCCTTAAATAGGACCTTTCTTCCATGTCACAAAATGAAAGGGCAATTCCGGATGCCCCGGCTCTCCCGGTGCGGCCTATACGGTGTACATAGGTTTCGGGAATGTTGGGCAACTCAAAATTGATGACATGACTGAGTGAATCCACGTCTATTCCGCGTGCAGCAATGTCGGTAGCCACCAGCACCCTGATCTTTCCGTCTTTGAAGTTATTCAGGGCCTTTTGCCGGGCCGACTGGGTCTTGTTGCCATGGATGGCATCGGCGCTGATCTTGGCTCTGTACAATTCTCTTGCGATTTTGTCGGCCCCGTGTTTGGTGCGGGTGAAGACGAGGGCATTTTGAATGGTCTCATCCTTGAGCAGGTGGATCAATAATTGCCTCTTGTCTGCCTTTTCCACAAGGTATACGGATTGGTCAACTTTTTCTGAAGTGGAGGACACCGGAGTGACTTCCACCCTGATAGGATTGGTCAAAATAGATTCGGAAAGCCTGGAGATTTCGGGAGGCATCGTTGCCGAAAAGAAAAGAGTCTGCCTTCTGGCAGGTAATTTCGCAATGATTTTACGTACATCGGTAATAAACCCCATATCCAGCATCCTGTCCGCTTCATCCAGGACAAACATGCTGATGTGTTGCAGATGGATATGTCTTTGCGCTACCAGATCCAGCAACCTGCCCGGGGTAGCGATCAGGACATCCACTCCTTTTTTCAAATTACGGGTTTGATTGAACTGGGAAACCCCTCCGAAGATAACCTGGTGGCGAATCCCCGTGTATTTGCCGTAGGCACTGAAACTCTCGTCTATTTGGATGGCCAACTCCCGGGTGGGAGTTAGCACGAGTGCTTTGATATGAGGGGTTGCCTGACCTGATTCCTTCTGAAGAAAAAGGTTCTGCAAAATAGGTAATGCAAAGGCTGCCGTCTTTCCGGTGCCGGTCTGGGCGCAGCCCAGCAAATCTCTCCCCTGCAAAACATCGGGGATAGCTCTTTCCTGAATAGGGGTGGGAGAAGTGTATCCTTCCTGCTCGAGCGCCTTTAATAAGGGCGCAATTAAATTCAATTCTTTAAAGTTCAAAACTTATTCTTTAATGGTAATAAAATGGGACCTCTTCCGCAAGTATAAATGGTGAAGGCCTTATTTGGATATGCTCATAACCTATGACTTGATGAGCTTTTTCTTGTGGTAAGATTATCCAGTCTGCTAAGTAGGAGCTATTATACTAAGTTGCAAATATACGTCATAATTGTATTATAGCCATTTTTTCGGGATTTTCATCCCGATTTGCCCATTTGGGTTGAGTATCGGCGCCTGAAGGAAGCAAAAAATAACCGACGGGTTTTATGAAACCGGATTGTTTGTGCATTCACGACATGGGGATGGTACCCGTAAACCGGCAACTACATTCTTTGCGGAACCCTTATTCCCAGCAGTTGAAGGGCGTTGCTGATGACATGAGAAGTCATGGCAGCCAGCTGCAAGCGAAGTACTCCTTTTTCAACATTTTCTGCGTGGGACACGGAGTGTTCTGTATAAAAGGAATTAAAGGTCTTGGCTAAAGAAAACACATAATTTGCCAGCACCGAAGGATTGAATTCTTCAGCAGCCTGGGCCAGGATTTCAGGATACTTTTCCAGCCACAGGATTACTTTCCTTTCCAGGGGAAGGAGGGGCTCCCTGACCAGGGGTTCGGGGGTAAGGGATTGATCCAGAGGAGATCCTTCTTCATTTATTTTTCTTAAAATGGACTGAATCCGCGCATACGTATACTGGACAAACGGGCCTGTGAACCCATGAAAATCGATGCTTTCTTCGGGGTTAAATACCATTCTTTTCTTCGGATCCACCCTAAGGAGGTAAAACTTCATGGCGCCCAATCCCAGCGTTTCATACAAATCTTTCAATTCCTTTTCGCTAAAATCCCGCACCTTTCCCAGTTCTTCGGTGTGGAGCCTTGCCGTATCAATCATCTCATCGATAAGGTCATCGGCGTCCACTACGGTTCCTTCGCGGCTTTTCATTTTTCCGGTGGTGAGTTCCACCATCCCATAACTCAGGTGGTGAATCTGACCCGCAAAAGG
>JAJXYG010000194.1 GCA_021780705.1 Bacteroidota bacterium | reverse complement strand
AAAAACGGCGCAGGCCTACCTGGGGCAATTACCCAGTGACCGGTTGGCTACCCCGCAGACCCGCCATCTCTACCAACATTTGAAAGAGTGGGAAAATAAGGGAATACTATTTGGTCATCAGGATGACCTCGCCTATGGGGTGGGTTGGAAGTATATACCCGGTAAAAGTGATGTGAAATCGGTAACTGGGGATTATCCTGCCATATATGGATTCGAACTGGGCAGGATTGAACTGGATCATGCGGTCAATATCGACAGCGTACCCTTTGACAGCATGAGACACTATATCAGGCAGGTATATTCCAGAGGGGGAGTGATTACCTTAAGCTGGCACCTCAACAATCCCCTGACCGGGAAGAAGGCCTGGAATCCGGCCCCGGGTACTGTGACTTCCATTCTTCCGGGAGGGGAGGCCCACGAGCGATACCAACAATGGCTGGATAAGGTGGCTGATTTCATATTGAGCCTGAAGACCAAAAATGGAACACCCATACCTGTGATTCTCAGGTTATTTCATGAATGTAATGGAGGTTGGTTCTGGTGGGGAAAGGGCTACCGAAGCCCTGGGGAATTTAAAGACCTGTGGCATTATACAGTTTCCTACCTTAGGGACCACAGCCACTTGCACCAGGTTCTGTATGCATACAATACCGACAAGTTTTTCTCCAGGGAGGCGTACCTGCTCCAATACCCCGGGAACTCCTGGGTGGACATTATGGGTGTGGATATTTACCAGGGTCACCAGGGGGAAGCGGGTAACAAGGAGTTTATCGGGCAAACCGATTCGATGCTCACCCTGCTGGACCAAATTGCTTTGGAAAAAAACAAGATTCCTGCACTAACGGAATTTGGATATAATCTGCTGCCGGATAGCGCCTGGTGGACCAGGGTTTTCTGGAAGGCACTGGCCCACCACCGGATCTCCTATGCCCTGGCTTGGAGAAATGCGGGTAAAGAAAACGGGGGACATGAAGAATTCTATGTGCCCTTTAAGGGACAGGAGTCAGCAAGAGATTTTCTTAAATTATACCACCAACCCGGGATCATCTTTCAGAAGAAGGTGACCCAAGCCCATCTTTACCAATGAAACTCAAGGGACTTGATATTGCCATAGTAGGAAGTTACCTCATCCTGATGCTGATGCTCGGGTGGGTCCTTCGCAAAAAAGCCCGGCTTAACAAGGAAAGCTACCTGATGGGGGGCAAGCAACTTCCCTGGTATCTGCTGGGACTGAGCGATGCCGCAGATATGTTTGATATCAGCGGTACCATGTGGATGGTGTCCCTGTGTTTTGTGTATGGCCTGAAAAGTATCTGGATCCCCTGGCTCTGGCCTGTCTTTAACCAGGTATTCAATATGATGTACCTGGCCAAATGGCTTCGTCGCTCCAATGCGACAACCGGTGCGGAATGGCTGGCTACCCGGTTCGGTTTGAAGGGCAAAGGTGTCCGGTTGTCCCACGCCGTGGTAGTGTCCTTTGCCCTTATCGGATGTTTGGGTTTTTTGGCCTATGGGTTTATCGGACTTGGAAAATTTATTGAAATCTTTGTTCCCTGGAACCTGGTAGCCCCTTATATTCCTTTCCATATTTCTGCAGAATATGTGCCCCATTTCTACGGAATCGTATTTACTGCCTTTGCCATGTTCTATTCCATCCTCGGAGGAATGCGCAGTATTGTGCTGGGCGACCTGATCAAGTATATTATCATGACGATAGGCTGTATCGCGATTGCTGCCATTGCGATGATCCATCTGCAGGGCCATCATGTGGAAGTTCCCGGTGGATGGAAAAATCCGTTCTTTGGCTGGAAACTCCATTTGGACTGGTCCGCCATCGTGGCCGACGCCAATAAGAAAATCGCAGATGACGGGTATGGGCTTTTCGGGATATTCTTCATGATGATGCTTTTCAAGGGGGTCTTTGCGAGTCTTGCAGGCCCGGCACCCAACTATGACATGCAAAAGGTGCTCTCTACCAAATCTCCCAAGGAAGCCTCCAAGATGACCGGCTTTGTCTCGATCGTCCTGCTTCCGATTCGCTATGCGATGGTAATCGGACTTACCGTACTGGCGCTGCTGCATTACCATCAACTTGATCTTTCTGACGGAATGGGACATACGGATTTTGAAAGAATTCTGCCTGCGGCAATCAACAGCTTCCTTCCGGTTGGGGTGCTCGGACTGGTGCTAACCGGGTTGCTGGGCGCCTTTATGGGGACATTCTCCGGAACGATGAATGCGGCCCAGGCCTACATCGTGAACGATATCTACCTGAAATATATCCGCCCCGAAGCATCTACCAAAAGAATCATTTACATGAATTATCTATCCGGGGTGGTGGTGGTAACCATTGGGGTATTCCTTGGATTCTTTACCAAGGATGTCAACAGTATTTTACAATGGATTGTATCCGGTTTATATGGGGGGTATATTGCCGCCAATATGTTCAAGTGGTACTGGTGGCGATTTAATGCCAACGGCTTCTTCTGGGGGATGCTTGCAGGAATTGTAGGTGCACTGGTTTTCTCTGAAATTTTTGACGGGGTACAATTCCTTTACTACTTCCCCCTGCTCTTTTTGATTTCAATTGGAGGATGTCTGGTGGGTACTTATACGGCTCCTGCCACCGAATGGGGAGTCCTTAAGACTTTCTATCGCCAGGTACGTCCCTGGGGATTTTGGAAGCCCGTACAAATGGCAGTGATGCAGGAGGATCCCACCTTTATTCCAAACAGGAGGTTCAAACTCGACCTGTTCAATGTATCCCTGGGCATCATTGCCCAGTTATGCCTTACCATTCTTCCGATGTATGTGGTGCTATGGATGAAACTACCGCTTCTCATCACTGTCCTTATATTAATCCTGATTATTATTATTTTAAAAAGAACCTGGTGGAATATGCTGGAAGACTGAATGACCGCCGAAAAGTATGTAAATTATTATGGAAAACTATTTCAACACAAGATTGCAGGAATTAAACCTGTCGTTCCAAAATCTCTATCTCAGGCAAAATGCGCCGCTTTTTTCGTGCAATGGGATCGTGGAAAGATACAAGCATCCGGTACTGACGGCAGAGCACATCCCCCTGGACTGGAGGTATGACCTAAACCCCGCCACCAACCCCTTTCTGATGGAGCGATTTGGGATAAACGCCGTCTTTAACAGTGGGGCCCTAAAAATGGGAGATCGCTTCCTGTTGATGCCACGGGTAGAAGGAGTGGATCGAAAATCATTCTTTGCCATTGCAGAAAGCCCCAACGGGACCGATGAGTTCAGGTTCTGGGATCAGCCCGCAAGAATACCTCCTTTGGAGGGCGAAACCAACCTCTATGATATGAGACTGGTCGCACATGAAGATGGATGGATCTACGGGCTGTTTTGCACGGAAAGCAGGGATCCCAGTGTGAGCGAGGGAGACCAGTCCGCTGCCATTGCGCAGTGCGGAATTGCGCGGACGAAGGATCTGGTGGACTGGCACCGCCTGCCCAACCTGGTCACCCCTTCCCCCCAGCAAAGGAATGTAGTACTACATCCTGAATTCTATCAGAACAAGTATGCTTTTTATACCCGACCCCAGGATAAATTTATTGAGGCCGGTGAAGGGGGTGGAATTGGTTTTGGAGTCTGTGAGGATATTACCCGTCCGGTCATCAAGGAAGAAATATTACTGGACCGGAAAAAATACCATACCGTGTATGAACTCAAGAACGGATTGGGGCCTGCGCCGATCAAAACGGAAAAAGGCTGGTTACACCTGGCCCATGGAGTAAGAAACACGGCAGCCGGGCTCAGGTATGTGTTATACATGTTCCTGACTGATCTGGAAGATATCACCCGGGTGATTCATAAGCCCGCCGGTTATTTCATGGCCCCGCAAGGAGAAGAGCGGGTGGGAGATGTGTCAAATGTCATCTTTTCAAATGGGTGGATCGCTGACAAGGACGGAACCGTATATATCTATTACGCTTCATCCGACCTGAGAACCCATGTGGCCACCAGCAGCATTGACCGTTTACTAGATTATGTAATCCACACCCCGGAAGACCGGTTTTCATCAGAAGGCTCCTATCAGTCTCTGATGGGGATCATTCGAAGTAACCAGGCATACCAGGATTTAATGGATAAGAAGAAGTATGCCGAAATTGAAAATTCTAGTCAGCCATGAATGTGATTGAAACAGCTCTTGCTGGAAAGCTGACCCGGTTTCAAAAGGAACTAACCGAAGAATTGCAGTCCATACTTGGCTACTGGTTGCAATTTGCCCCCGATGTGAAAAGAGGGGGATATTATGGAAGGATTGATAACCATAATCATATTGATCAAAGGGCCCCTAAAGGGTCCGTCCTCCATTGCCGGATCCTGTGGGCTTTTTCGGCAGGCTATCTTCATACCGGAAATCCGCAATACCTTGACGCTGCCCGCAGGGCATATGATTTTATTTCCAGTTATATGATCGACCAGGAGCATGGCGGAATTTTCTGGACGGTGGATGATGAGGGAAAACCTCTGGACACCAAAAAGCAGGTCTATGCGCAGGCTTTCGCCATCTATGGATTAAGTCAGTATTACAGAGCTAGCGGGGATCCGCAGTCGCTGGTTCTTGCAAAAAATATCTATCAGCTGATCGTGGATAAAAGTGAAGATACCGGCTATGGGGGGTATGTGGAAGCACTGAGCCGGGACTGGAAGGAGATGGGGGACTTGAGACTCAGTGAAAAGGATGCCAATGAAAAAAAATCGATGAATACCCATTTGCATGTGCTGGAAGGATTTGCCAACCTCTACGGGGTGTTTCCGGATGAAGGCCTGGGTGGCCGGATCAGGAGTCTTATCGATATTTTCCTGGAGCAGATCATAGATCTTGAAACAGGTCACCTGCGGCTATTTTTTGACATGAAGTGGCACTGTCGCTCCAGCCTGGTGTCATTTGGACATGACATCGAAGCCTCCTGGTTGTTACCTGATGCGGCTGGTTGCCTCAGAGAACCGGATTTAGAAATGAAATTAAAACCCGTTTCCGGAACACTGGCGCTGGCGGCAATGAGGGGGTTGGATGGCGACGGGGGACTCTGGTATGAATATGAGCCCCTGAGTCACCACCTGGTCAGGGAAAAGCATTCCTGGCCGCAGGCGGAAAGCATGGTGGGTTATTTTAATATGTGGCAGCTTACCGGGGAGCCGGAATTTCTGGAACAATCCTTAAAAAGCTGGGAATTTGTAAAGGCCCATATAAGGGATTGTGAAGGAGGGGAGTGGTTTTGGGGTATTTATGAAGACGGATCGGTGATGAACCAGGACAAGGTAGGGATCTGGAAATGCCCTTACCATAATGCCAGAGCCTGTCTGGAAATTATCAGCCGGATCCAAAAATACCTTAATGGCACCATTTAGAGAAAAATGTCCGGAATTCATTATCAATTGGGTAAATTGAGCATCCAAAATCTAAAATCTAAAACATACTATCATGACAACGAGAAGATCATTTTTAAAGCAAACTTCCATATTGTCTGCGGGCTTAATGGTGGGCCCCGCGGCACTAAGGGCGAAAAAGCCATTGATTGGAGTCCAACTCTATACCGTAAGAGATGCGATGGCCAAAGACCCTGTGGGTACCTTAAGCAAGGTAGCTGCCATTGGATATAATTCTGTGGAAGGCGCTACCTATACCGGAACTGAAAAATATTACGGGATGACTCCCAAAGAATTTAAGAAAGTGCTCAAGGACAATGGACTCGTGATGCTGAGCAGCCACTACCGTCTGGGAGAAGACCTGGACCACGGTCAGGCGGTGCAGGGAACCATACTGCATGACTGGAACAGGGCAATCGATGATGCGGCTGAAGTGGGACAAAAATATATGGTCTGCGCCTGGTTGTCGGAAAGCGAAAGAGGTACCCTGGATCACTATAAAAAAGTCGCCGAGGATTTGAATAAAGGCGGGGAAAAATGCAAAAAGGCAGGGATCCAGTTGTGCTACCACAATCACAATTTTGAATTCATTCCCCAGGACGGCAAATTGCCCTATGATATCCTGCTGGGGACGGACAAGAATCTCGTGAAAATGGAAATGGACATTTACTGGATTACCCGTGCGGGCCAGGATCCCATCAAGCTATTCCAGGAAAATCCGGGACGGTTCCCATTGTGGCATGTGAAGGACATGGACAACACTCCTGAAAAGAAGTTTACCGAAGTGGGAAGCGGGATCATTGATTTCAAAAAGATCTTCAAATACAAACAAACCGCGGGAATGAAATATTTCTTTGTGGAAGAAGACATATGCCCGGGTTCTCCCTTCGACAGCATTCAAAAGAGTTACAATTATATTCGCAAAAACCTGGTGTAGCCCTCACCAAAAAAAATAAGTTTGAATTTATGAAGTGTATTAAGCATATAACACTGGGACTGGTGTTCCTTTTCTCGTACATGGGAACTACCCTGGCCCAAAAGAGCAGCGGAGATTTCTACCAAATGAGGGTATACCACATGAAAAGCGACTCCCAGGTGATCCGGGTGGATCAGTATCTTTCCCATGCATTATTGCCTGCCTTGCACAGGCTGGGAATACGGCCGGTAGGAGTGTTTAAACCCATTGCCAATGACACGGCGGCAGACAAGCGAATCTATGTGTTGCTGCCGTTTCGCTCTGCGGACCAGTGGAATGGGCTGGAAGATAAACTGGTTCTGAACGGGACCTACCAGGCAGCTGCTAAGGACTTTATAGCGGCCCCTTATGACCAGGCCCCGTTTGACCGGATGGAATCCATCCTGATCAATGCCTTCTCGGCACATAAGCGCCTGACGGTGCCAGGTAAAAAGAATCCGGAACGGGTATTTGAGCTCAGGAGTTATGAAAGCCCGACCTTCCATCTGGCAGAAAGGAAGCAGCATATGTTCAACCACGGGGGAGAAATCGGGATATTCAACCGGTTAAAATTCGATCCCGTGTTTTATGGGGAGGTGGCTTCCGGAAGCCGGATGCCCAATTTGATGTATATGCCCATATTTGATAATGTGGAAGCCCGCAACGCAGCCTGGAAAGTGTTTGGTAACGATCCGAAATGGAAGGAAATCTCTACTGATCCTGTAAATGAAAACAAGGTGTCGGTGGATCATATAGATTCCATACTCATGCACAGCACCTCCTATTCGGATTATTAGCAAGGGGGCGGCCAGCGCATAAGAATTCAATTCACTATAAAACGGTTTGATATGAGAAAAACAAAAGGAATTTGGCTATTACCCATAGCCCTGACCCTCACCGCAGCCATACCCTTCGGAGTTAAGGCCCAAAAATCCGAAAAGGAAATCAATTCCAAAGTAAAAGCCATGGTTAGCCGGATGACCCTGGAAGAAAAAGTGGGACAGATGGCCCAGGTTTCCATAGAATCCCTGGGAAAAGTGGTCAACGGGACATTTCAATTTGATCAGGATAAATTGAAGGATGTGGTCATCCATTATAAAGTCGGATCCATCCTCAATACCCCGGGGCTGCAAAATGTAACCCAGTGGAATCACATCATTCAGCAAATTCAGGATGACGCTGCCAAAACCCCGATGAAAATCCCCGTTTTATATGGCCTCGATGACAACCACGGCGTGAACTATGTGGCTGGCGCCACCCTTTTCCCTCAGGAAATCGGCCAGGCCGCTACCTGGAATCCGAAGCTGGTCTATAATGCGGGAGTGATCACCGCCTATGAATCCCGTGCAGCGAGTGTACCCTGGACCTTCAGCCCGGTGCTCGATTTGGGAACCAATCCCGAGTGGCCCCGAATATGGGAAGACTATGGGGAAGATCCCTACCTGGATTCTAAAATGGGAGTAGCTTTCATCAAAGGGGTACAAAATCCCCTGGGAAGCAAATACAAACTTGCGGTAAGCATCAAACACTATATGGGATATTCTGATCCGAAATCAGGCCATGACCGCACCGACGCCTGGATCCCGGAAAATTACCTCAGGGAATATCACCTGCCTGCCTTTCGGGCAGCCATCGAAGCCGGGGCACGTACCGTCATGGTAAATTCCTCCCTGATCAACGGGATACCTACCCATATCAACAAGCACATTCTCACCGATATCATGAAAAAGGAACTCGGCTTTACGGGTTTCATTGTAACGGACTGGCAGGATATCGAAAATGTGTACCGCAGGGATCATATTACCACTTCCCTCAAAGGTGCAGTCATGCTGGCCATCAACGCGGGTATTGATATGTCGATGATTCCCTATAATTATAAAGAATTCTGCACGGACCTGATCAGCCTTGTTAAGGAAGGAAAGGTGCCGATGAGCCGGATCAATGATGCCGTTACGCGGATATTGAGGGTCAAGGAAGAACTCCGGCTTTTTGAGACCCCCATGACCTACGCAAAGGATTACCCTAAATTCGGAAGCCCTGAATTTGCCAAAGCAGCTTATGAGACTGCGGCAGAGTCTATCACCCTGCTTAAAAACAAGGATGGGGTGCTTCCTGTGCCAAAGGATGCAAAAATTCTGGTCACCGGTCCCAATGCCAATTCAATGAGGACCCTGAACGGGGGATGGACCTATACCTGGCAGGGCGAACTTACCGACCAATACGCGACAAAATACCATACCATCCTTGAAGCCTTGCGGCAGAAGTTTGGAAATGATCATATTACCTATGTGGAAGGGGTTGCCTACAATATGAAGGGCAGATATGACGATGATTCGGTGCAGGACATCCAGGCTGCCGTCAATGCCGCCAAAAATGTCGATTACGTGCTGCTGTGCGTGGGTGAAAACAGCTATACTGAAACCCCGGGCAACCTGGACGACCTGACCCTGTCTCGAAATCAGCTCGCCCTGGCCAAGGCCCTGATCCAAACAGGAAAACCGGTCATCCTGGTGCTCAATGAAGGACGACCGAGGATTATTCATACCATTGTGCCTGGTGTTGCGGCCATCCTGGATGTATACCTGCCTTCGAACTATGGGGCAGATGCCCTGGCTGATATCCTTACCGGTGACGTCAATCCGAGCGGAAAACTTCCGATCACCTACCCCAGGTATACCAATTCCCTGGTGGGGTATATTCACAAGCCTTCAGAAGGGGCAGGTAACCCGCAGGGGGGCGACTTCGATCCCCAGTTCAAGTTTGGATTCGGATTGTCTTACACCACTTTTGCCTTTAGTGACCTGACCATTGACCATACGGAATTTGGACCCACAGATACGGCCCGGATCCGGGTAACGGTAAAGAATACCGGCAACCGGGAGGGAAAAGAGGTGGCAGAGTTATATGTATCGGACCTCGTGGCTTCTCTTTCCCCGGATGTAAAGAGACTTCGGGGTTTTGAGAAGGTGGACCTCAAGCCCGGGGAATCCCGCGCGGTTACCTTCCTGCTGCCCATGAAGGACCTTGCCTTTGTCAATACCCAGAATAAGCGGACCCTGGAAGCAGGTGATTTCAAAGTGGAAATCGGAGGGCTGCAGACGATGTTCCGGGTGAATAGAACGATTATTTTTTAAATAGATGGGGGTTATCCAGCAATCTTTTGGGGCTGTCGCGCTTTGCCTGTTATCCTTCCAATGGGGGATGGCCCAGCAATCCCGCTATGAGCGGATGGATCATGGTGTCCTGATCTTTACCACCAATCCCCAG